>JAAEPL010000550.1 GCA_024232675.1 Planctomycetaceae bacterium | reverse complement strand
GGCTATTTAGTGATGGTTGCCGTCGATTCCCCTTATCTCGATTTATTAACGTTTTCAATTTGGTATGGATTGTTTCCTTTCACGTTGGTTTTATTGACCGGTTCGATGTTTTTGAGTTTGAAAAAAGCTGATCCTCACGGTTGATTTCGACCAGAGAGGGATACGATGTCGAGTTATTACTTGTTGGCCGCTGTGCCGCTGCTATGTTTAATTAGTGGCACCCTGTATTGGTATGACAAACGTCAGGCCGAGGCGGGGCGACGCCGTATCCCGGAAATCAGCCTGTTGACGTTGGATGCGTTGGGTGGCTGGCCAGGTGGGTGGTGGGCCCAGCAAAGATTTCGCCACAAAACAAAAAAATGGTCCTATCGTGTTCGCTTCTATTTAGCGATCGCGATCAATTTGGCTTTGCTTTATCTAGTTGTCTTCGCAGGCAGTCCCTGAATTTCCACTATCTTGAATCGCGAGCATACAAACCATGAAGCTGTTGTTATTCAGCGATGTGCACTGCAGCCAACCAGCGGTCGAGCGTCTAGTCGAACGCGCCGCAGAAGTTGATGTACTGGTGGGTGCAGGGGATTTTGGAACCATGCGACGGGGCACCGCTGAGACATTACTGCCGTTTCGTGATGTAAAAAAGCCATTAGTTTTAGTGTGCGGGAACGGTGAATCGGATGAAGAGTTACGTGAGGCGGTGCCTTGGGATCACGCTCATGTCTTGCATGGCAGTGGTGTCGAAATTCAGGGGCAAGCGTTTTTTGGGTTGGGTGGGGGCATTCCGGTGACGCCATTTGGTTCATGGAGTTTTGACTTGGACGAAGTGCAAGCGGCGGAAGCTCTGGCAGAATGTCCGCAAAACGCGGTGCTCGTCGTACATTCTCCCCCGTTTGGCACGGTCGATATTTCCAGTCAAGGACGGCATTTAGGAAGCCAGTCTATCCGCGAAACGGTGCTGCGTTGCCAACCTGTACTGACCGTCTGTGGTCATATTCACGATTCCGCAGGTCGCTGCGAAAAACTGGCACAGTCGCCGGTGGTTAATGCCGGACCCCAAGGAATAATCTGGGACCTGGATACCTCGGGTCCGATGGGTGGGGCAACATGCTCTTGATCTATTTGACCAGTGTTGTGGTGTTCTTGCTCATCCTTTTGGTTTTGGCTCAAGCTGCTTGTGTTAAATACTATTTGATCAATTTACGTAAATCGCAAGCGACTTCTAACGCGGATGATTTTCATCCGCACGTCACGGTCGTGCTCTGTCTTCGCGGTTGTGATCCCGCACTGGATGTTTGCTTGGAATCACTGTTGTCGCAGGATTACGAAAACTATCGAGTCGTATGCGTGTTGGATAGTGAACAGGACCCCGCCTATTCGCGAGTCAAGACACGGAGTGAGAATCCGCGTCTAGAAATACAAATCGCGCCGCCCGACAATTTTAATCGCAGTCTTAAATGCAATTCACTCGTGCATGCCTTTGGCTCAATTGAGGATCCTGTTGTCGTGTTGGTTGATGCTGATGCCACGGTGGATAACCAATGGTTGGCGGAGTTGATCGCGCCGTTGAAAAGTCCGCATGTGGTTGCCAGTTCTGCAAATCGCTGGTTCCTTCCCGACGCTCGAGAACGGGGCAGTTGTATTCGGCATTTTTGGAACTTGGCAGCGGCGCCTCAGATGTTTACCTATCAAGTCACTTGGGGCGGTTCGTTGGCGTTAAAGACGGACTTCATTCGTGAGAGCGGCTTACTCAAAGCGTGGTCGAAAGCACTTTTTGAGGATGCCTCGGTGCGTCATTTTGCCAAGCAAGCCGGCAAACAGGTCGTTATGTTGCCCGCACTTTTAATCCCTAACAACGAGTCGATTACGGTCGCTGGGGCAACGCGATGGATCGAGCGACAATTATTGGACACTAAGCTTTACCATTCTTGTTTTCCATGGGTGGTTATTCATGCCTTCTCGGTTCTCATCACCCTGTGCAGTGCATTGGCTGTATTACCCGCTCTGGTGCTAGGCGGTTTGTATTCATGGGTAATCGCGTTAGGCATTGCTCTGGGGTTGTTTTTTGGGTTCTATCTTTGGGCATGGCAACAACTGGAATCCCAAGCCCGCGCGGCGCTGCGTAAGCGTGGCTGTCGGATTGAAGGTTCGCCGCCTCGTGGGATAACCGCCTTGTCGGCCATCGCAGCCACTCAAGTAATTTACACCTTGGCGGTTGTGCGTGTGCTTTTTAAGAAGAGCGTCATTTGGCGCGGTATCAATTACCGGATCAAGCGCCCATACGATATTGAAATGGTTGGCTATCGACCGATGGCGATCAAAAACACAAAGGCCAACGAATCGATCTAAGAGGCAGCTTGGCAAAAACGAACTGCCGCGACTGCAGAGAGAGTTCTACGCACGTCGTTCTTGAACATCGGGTTTGACGAGTTTGAGTGGCCGTTTCTTACCCCATTCATCAGCATTTCCGAAATCGAGATAGCGATGAATCGTCGCTGAATCTATCTCTGGGCATGCTAGGTGACCCGCAAATTGTTCGAGATTTGCAGTATCAAAGTGAGGATCGTTCGATTCGTATTGTTGGTAAATCGCAATGTTGTCGAATATTTTTTCAGCAAAGTCGGAATGCTGATGATCACTGGGGATATTGGAACCGCAAAATTCAGCCCCTTGAGAGTTAAAGTATTCGTAGCAAGCCTCGATGACAACGCTCGGCGTTAGACAAGTTTTGGGCGCTAAATGGTAGGTGCGACCGTGAGCTGCTGTGTTTTGAAAGATCTCACAGAATACGTTCGCAATCCAATCAACAGGTACGACGTTTCTTGGTTCGTCGCCATCCAATGGGATTTTTACAGGAGTGAGAATTTTCCCATGCTCATCGCGTGCCTGTTCGGGGACAAACATGGAAAATAACCGCAGGTATACGTAGAGACCGTGGTAGGTGCTCGTGTAACCTGTTTGAGAATCGCCAGAGATTACGACGGGGCGATAAATTGTCACGGAATCCAGTTGCTTCGCGGAGCGGACCAGTTTCTCCGCTTCGTATTTACTATGTTCGTAGGCATTTCGAAAACCGTGAGAGTCATCAAAATCCGATTCCAAAATGGTACTGTTTCGATTACCGCAGACATAAGCAGTCGACATGTAGTGTAATTCTTTAATCCCTGCCTTTTCCGCAATTTCGATCGCATGACGCGTTCCGCTCAAATTCGTCTGCCAAGGTTCTTCCTGCCGCGTTGAAGCGTGAAACTTTAAAATAGCGGCATTGTGAATCATGCGATCGCAATGGTGTTTTACCCAATCCAATTGCGTATCGGAAAAACCAAAATTGGCCTCGCTGACATCGCCGGCGAGAATCACTGGCCTGGGTAGCGATTCACCACTTTCCGCTTCCCATTTTTGCAGAATTCTTTCGATGCGATCTTCCGCCGTTTCCTTTCGCTTGGGCCGTACTAATACAGCCAATTTGAGCCCCGCGCTCAGCAGGTCCCGCAACAGATATTGACCGACCAAACCTGTCGCTCCGGTGAGCAAAACATAGTTTTTTGCTTCGTCTGCTGTAACTCGCAATGCTGAGTCCAAGACTGGTTCCCTGTCAAAACGGTTGCGTCAATAATTGATGAATATGAGTCAGGTAAATGGCCTCACCCATACTGTTAAACTAGTTAAAAGTGCAAACTGAAATAAGGGCGATACGGTCAATTTGGGCAAGGTTGTCATTAAAACCTGCGAGGAATGAGGGAATTTTGGATAATTACTGCGTGATTGAGTGCCGGCGGTGATGACGTGCCGACCTACGCCACGATTTCGATTGCTGCTTAAAAGCCGATCGACAGGCAGGGATTGTGTTGCTGGTACCGAAACTGAAAATGGGAAATCGCCGGAAGCTTGAGCTGTTCCCCAAGGTTGATTGCCCCGTTAGCAGAAAGTTGAGCCCATGCAATTCATCAGGTTAAGGAGTTGTCTTGTTTAGTTTTTTGAAACCGCACTCTATGCAATTTGGACTAGCGCTCCTTTGGGGGGCGGTCCTGCCATTGAATCTCTTTGCCCAGACCGGCAAAAGTGCGGAGGCGGGATTTTCAGTTGAGCGACTTCCCGTCGCTGTGCTTACCGCTTCGCAAGTTGCTGATGGATGGATTGCGCTCTTCGATGGCCATTCATTATTTGGATGGCGTGGTGGATCCGCTTCAACTTGGCAGGTCAAAAATGGAAATCTGGTGGCCAGCATGGGGAACCCGAGTCTGTTGCGGACTTCCAGTCAATTTGATGATTTTGAACTGCTGTTGGAGTATACCAGTGAAACACCATGGCAAGTAATGCTGCGGACCAGCCCTCGTCCCTCTGCGGAGGACGCTGTAATGATCACGGCACCTGCCGCTCCGGATTTGGGAGTGCTTCGCTTGCGCGTGGAGGGGCGAGAAGTTTCGGGTACATGGAACCAAGAATCAATTCAGCCAATTTCCCGAACAACGGTACTTCGAGGGTACTTTGGGTTGCAAGCTAAGGGAGCCGCGATCCGTGTGAAAAAAATTCTTTTGCGGCCCTTGTTTGGCCCAGCTTCGAGCCTGTCGTCCTTAACGGATTGGCGTTCCTCAGAGAGTTCCTCCTTTGAGGCGCGGCAGACAAGCGGACAAACCATTTCGATTACGGGCGGTCCTGGTTATTTAGAATCACAGCGCTGGTTTGGGAATTTTGTGATGCAATTGCAGGGGCGGATATCACAAGGAGGAAACTCAGGCGTGTTTTTTCGCTGCATCCCTAAAGAAAATACCAATGGCTACGAATCCCAAATCGATAATTCACAATTATTGGGCGGTGATTTTCTGCCGGCAAATGGCGGGACGGGAGGGATTTTTCGTCGCAAAGACGCGCGGAGTGTTCCGGCCCGCGACGAAGTATGGTTCGCCAAAACCTTAGTGGTTGAAGGACCTCATGTCGCAGTGTGGGTGAATGGTTATCAGGTCACGGATTGGACTGATAAAAGAGAACCTGACAAGAACCCACGCCGAGGTCTGAGAACCTCGGCGGGATCGTTAATGTTGCAGGGACATGATGCTCAAACCACCGTGGAATTTCGCGATATTCATGTTAGAGAATTGGCCAGGCGGCGTTAGCGACGGTTGGTACCTAGCATTGCTGATCGCAATGAACTGTCTACCGAGGAATCATCGAGCCATATTCCAAAGAGTGCTCGTTTGAACTCTTTGCCTGGAATCAGTCCCTTTTTAACGCTGTTTTTATGCACCAATACCCCTGCTTCGGGGATGTAGGACAGCACAAAGATGTCATTCTTCTTGATCGGTTCATTGAAGCACTCTCGGAACTTTTGTATTTCGGAATTGATGGCTTGGACGTTACCGCCCGTAGCGGTTTGGAAGCCCTCGCTTAAGGCCGTCAATAGTTTTTCTTGACTCACAAAACCTGATGTGATTTCAATGCGAATCGCCATCGGTTGCTCGGCGTTTACAATAGCCTTGGCATCTTGGCTGGTTCCCTGCAAGTACAGGCTACCCTCGTAGAGCGTTAGCAGCCCCTTTTTTCGAAATCCATAGCCGTTTCGTTGTAATTCTACTTTGCCGAGCTTAAGTTTCTCAGGTCCGCCTTCCAGCGCATCTGCCGAATGGACGGGTAAGAGAAATACGGAAGTGAGCAATACGAAAAGAATCGGTTTCCACCGGACCATAAGAGCCTCCTTACCATCGGTCGTTTGAATGAGGGCAGGAGTCTGACGGAATTAGCGGATGTTGGCAATGGATGCCGAGGGATTGCTATCAGCCGCCAGAGAAGTGGTTGCAATCTAGCTGGGGGAACGGCAGCATCTTGGGCCCGCAGGGGACGGCGATGGCCGCGCCAATCGCTAATCGCTAATTTTTCTGTAGGTTTCGGAGGACTTTCGGGAGTGGGAAATGAACATTTTCCTCACGAATGTTTCGGAATTCTACGGATGCGTCGAACCGCTCTTTCAGCCACTCAACGCACTGCTGCACGACCGTTTCCGGAGCGCTGGCGCCGGCGGTCATTAAAACCGTTTCGTCACCTTGAAACCAATCCGGGGAAATGTCTTGGGGCCCGTCGATTAACCATGCTTTTACTGCCGTCTCCTCGGCTAGCTCTCTTAATCGCTGACTGTTGGAGCTGTTTTGGCTGCCTAACACCAAGCAAATATCGGCCTCGCAAGCGAGTTTTCTTACAGCATCCTGACGATTCTGAGTGGCGTAGCAAATATCATCTTTCGGAGGATTCGCGATGTTTGGGAAACGCTCTCTCAAGCGGGCAATGATTCGGTTGGCGTCATCGACAGAGAGCGTGGTTTGGGTCAGGTAGGCGACTTTCTCGTTGGCGGGCAGGTCCAGTTTGTCGACGTCGTCGACATCTTCAACGAGCACCATCGCTTTCGGTGCCTCGCCCATGGTACCGATCACCTCATCATGTCCCTGATGTCCGATGAGAAATATAGTGTAATCTTCCTTGGCATATTTGATGGCCTCTAGGTGCACTTTTGTCACCAACGGGCAGGTAGCATCAATCGCGTTCAGATTACGCGCTGCGGCCGCCCTGCGGGTCTCCGGGGAGACACCGTGTGCCGAGAATAAGAGATTAGAATTCTCAGGAACTTCGTCGATTTCGTTAACAAAAGTGACCCCTCGGCCCTTAAACGAATTCACCACAAATTGGTTGTGCACAATCTCGTGGTACACGTAGATGGGGTCGCCGAAGGTCTGCAGGGCTAGTTCTAGGCTCTCAATGGCCATATTCACGCCGGCACAAAAGCCACGCGGGCTTGCCAAGAGGATTTTCATATTGGGTTTCTCCTTACTCGTATCATAACCAACCGTTGGAAAGCGGGCGAGGCAACCTTGCCCCGCACAAGGCTTTGTCATATACCCAATGATTCAATTTGTCAGAAAAACCGCTCAACCCCAGTGCTATGGCTGAGAAGAAAAAACGAATATTGCCTCCAGTGACGCTCGCTGAAAGTTACCAACTGTGCCGAGATCGGGTACGGCAGCGTTTAGGAAATTGGATTTGGACGACAGGCAACCTGGACAGGGAGACCCGAAATCACCTTTATGCCCTAACAGCGTTGACAGTCCGCACGGAAAAACTCTGTGATATCCATCTCGCTCGAGCTGCTCGTGAGGAGATGTTGGAGGACCTGCGCGAGGATTTTCGAAATAATTTCATGGAGGAGGAGTCGACCGACCAATTCCCTGCTCTGCTGGACACGATGAATCAGTATCCCATCCCGCAACAATATTTTCACGATATTATTGCCGCAGCGGATATGTGTATCCGCATTGATCGATTCACCAACTTCGACCAATGGTTGCAAATGGGTTGCCGTTTGGGCGGCGGGACCCTGTTATCCGCAGTGCCAATTTTGGGAGTCGAAAAACCGGGTTTCGAGGAGGCTGCCATCAAATTAGGGCAAGCGATCTTCCTGACCTGTCTTTTGAATGACATTGCTGACGAAATTCAGAAGCTGGAGTATTTTCTGCCGAGTGAAGACTTGGTCACGTTTGAAGTTGATTTAAGGCGACACAATCCAGCCAGACCCGATCCGGCTATGCTCGCGCTAATAGCTTGCATGGTGGAACGAATTGAGCGGCTGTATCACGAAGGTGGTTGCCTGGTCGATCATTTAACGCTGGATGGTCGTCGTGTGCTCACCACGGTTGTGGCAGTGAGTTGGAGCTTATTGCTAAAGATTAAAAGGGATCCCAAATCCGTTCTAATGGCGTCGGCGGAGGTAACTGCAAGTGAACGTTGGCGTTTACGTCTGAGGCACATCCTTGGCCTCGAAGATGCCGGAGATGTGCTGAAAGCGAGCACGGGGCATGGGCATTCGTGAGCTGATTTATTGGTGATTGGGAACGCATGACACGGGTTGAGGCAAATCTCTCGAGCAACATCAAAAGCGGCGTCGTTCACCTACGTTCGTTGACTGGTTTGCGATTTGTCGCTGCGTTTGTCGTATTTTACTCCCATCTGCAGTATTTTCTTTTTCCCGAGGTTCGCCAACTTGTATTGGGTGGACCAGCAGTTGCTTTCTTTTTTGTGCTGTCAGGTTTTATTCTGACCTACGTCTATGACGGACGGCTGACACTAAAAAAAGTTCCGAAATTTCTCTTCACGCGTTGGGCACGACTCTGGCCATTGCTTTTTGTTTGTACCAGTATTTCACTCATTTTCTTGTATGAAAGACCTGGTGCTAATCCTGATGGCACTAACAGCGTTCCCAGTTTACTGGCTCAGTTTTTGATGCTGCACAGTTGGTTGCCAATCGGATTTTGGTTTGTGGATTTTAATTCGGTTTCTTGGAGTATTTCCACGGAGCTGTTTTTCTATCTGTTTTTCCCGTTGTTATTGCTCGGGCGTCGCAAGTTTTTTGTTTGGAAGTTGTTGTTGGTATTCGCCATGGCGTTGGGCTATTTGGTATGGATGCAAAATCTGGTTAGCGCGAACTCAGCACCTCTTTGGTTAAATGAGGTGGCGGCGGTCATTGCCTTTCCCATCATGCGTCTGCCGGAGTTCGGTGTGGGCATGGCAACCTGCATGCTGATGCGGCGATTCAATGCCCCTTTTGCGGCCGATCGTGCACCGCACTTAAGTCGATTTCTGGTTGATTCGTTATGGGAATTGGGTGCGATAGCTTTGTTGATCAGCGCCTGGGCAGCAACGATGTATTCGGGGCTGCTGAATTACCTTTACGTATCAGAGGATTTTGGCCGGCTGTATTCAACTTGGTTGCGAGTCTCCGGTGGAATTTTCATCTATCCTTTTTTGATTTATGTTTTTGCCAGTCGCCGGGGGTTCCTGGGGCAACTGTTGGCATCCCGTTTGGGAGTCTGGTTGGGTGAAATCAGTTTCGCCTTTTACCTGATCCACCAAATTGTAATTGTGCAGTTGAACTATCAAACGTTAAATGACTTTCAATACGCAACATTGAGTTTCCTGATTGCGTTGTTTTCTGCGAGTTTGCTGCATGTGATTATCGAGATCCCTTGTCGAAATGCACTGCTTGCCGTTTTTCAGCGGCAAAACGACTGGCTTGGTAAATTAACGGACGGTGTCAAACGAGTGGCCGCGTCATCAATCGGCATGAGCATGGTGCTGGCTTTGGTGCTAATGATCGGTTATCTGTGGCTGCGTCCGGTGGCGGACGTAAACCGAGTCGAGTGCGCTGAGATCATTTACAACACGCCCGCCAATTTAAAGACCGTGATGTTCGCGAAAGAGGCCATTCTATTAGGCGTACAATCTGAGCGAGTGGATCGCGGCGTGCGGATTCGGATGGCTTGGCTTCGCGACCGCGCCTGGTCTAGAAAAAGATTCTTGCACGTCTGTGATCAAAACGGGAAAATCCTTGGGCAAGGAAAGATGCAGCAGGATTTGTTTTCTCGGCAGTATCCCAACCAGCAGTTTGTTGACGACATCATCTTACCAAAACGGTTGGTGGGAAATGCGGATTATGTGGCGTTAGGGTTCTGGTCTGAGGAATTGGACTGCGCTAAAGTTCTTAGCGATGCCGCGGAGATGAACGGTTGCCGGATCAAGATTGTTGATCTCAAAACACTACCCGAAGTCAAAAGCCCTTAACATTCCGCGGCAATTTTCATCGGCCTGGGATAGCTTAATTCAAAAGAGCGTTTTAAGTCGTGTCCGTTTCATCCGAATCGAGGCCTACGAGCTCTAATAATTTAAGAGCATTCGTGGTTGTGGCGATCCCTTCGCGGGCGATGTAATCAAAGGTCATCGCTTTCTTTCCGTCGAGGGTCTCAAAGGATTCACGGAAATGAATGGGGCGACAGGCTGCCGCCATTTCTCCGCTGCGTCCTAGCTCCAGATCGTGTGTCGAAACAGCGCCGATTGCTTTGTGGGCAATCAGGTGGCTGACGACGCGGGTCACAGCGATATGCCGTTCGCGTGAATTGGTCCCTTGAAGTATTTCATCCAGTAAGAATAGAACCGTGGTCGCGGAGTTATCTTCGTAATCGCGTGCAAAGTCAACGATTTGCTTCAACCGCTTTAGTTCCGCCATGAAAAAGGAAACGCCATCCGCTAATGAATCCTGAATGCGCATGCTCGTTTCAATCCGCATCGGTGAGAGCGTCATGCTTTTCGCACAAACGGGTGCACCCAACTGAGCCAAAACGACATTCAAACCAACGGACCGTAATAAGGTGCTTTTTCCCGACATGTTGGAACCGGTCACTAACAGCACGCTGCCGCTTGGTCCGATGACCACATCGTTATTGACGCGAGCTGAGTCATCCAGCAGCGGATGCCCGAGGCTTTCGCATGCGATTTTGGTCTCTTCTTTTGGCTGATCCGTGACGGTCGGGTCAACCCATTCCACATGATCGACAGCAAATTGAGCAATGGCGGCCAATACTTCCCAGTGCCCCAAAATTTCAAACCACCGTCTGACGTGCTTGCCATGCTCGTCCCGCCAGTTTTGTAACTGACGCAGGGTATGAAAATCCCACAAAAATCCAAACTGTAAAAGAACGTAGGCGACAAATAACATGCCGTGTCGCCGCAAGTTTGCTCGCCAGGCGATACGCCCCAGCCGATTGGTGGCGGTCAATACATCCGCATCTTCGGAAAAGAGTTCCTGTTTTAGTTGCACAAGTAACGGCGCGGTAAACTGGTCGTCGCGAATTTGTTGGAAGGCCGTGTAGTAATGGTTGATTTCGCCATGCCGTGTTGAAACTTGGTTAAACACAGCGTGAATGCGACCTGCAAATACAACGGTATATAAAAAGTTGATGGAGAGCATTGCCAGAATAAATGGTCCCGATATTGTCATCGGAACCAAGCCGGTAAGCAGTCCCATTAAAGCGACACCGGTAATCATTGCCAACGCTCGTGCAACCCAGACAATCAAACCCGATTGGTCGAGTTGCCGCGGCGTTTCCGCCCATGCCGTTAAATTTTCCGGCCCGCCATCCCCCGCTGAGAGTAAATGGCAAAGAAACCGAAACTTGTTTCGGAACACCTCTTTCGATTTAAGATCAGAAATGGCCGCCTGCCGTTGCTGGACTGCCGCAGAGGTTGGGACGTTCAAAATCCATTCACGGAAAAGGCGAATGCCTTCGGGCGTTTCCACGCCACCCACCAATTGGAAAAGTGACGAGCGACCAAAAAGATCCAGGTCATTGGTGATAGCCGCATATTGGGGTGGGATTTCTACAGGAACTTGCTTCAATTGATCCCAGTCGCGGTTCAGCCGCGCTAGTGACCACTTATAGAGACGTCGCCAGACCAAATTGCGATTGCGACGGGTCTCAATGCCCTCGTGACGAAAAGCAATGTACAGGAAACCGGCAAAGACGATGCCAGCCAGCAAAAACCATAAACTCTGCTGACCCGCATAGCTTAGAAAACCAAGTACCAACAAACAAACGGACGCCAGAAATGTCAAGCCACGGACCATGGATATTGATTTCCATGTTCGCGAATCCGCCTGAATAGACTGGTCGTATTTCTCTATTTGTTGCTGATACCAAGCGACGCGTTGGGCGTGAGTTTGGTCCGGCATCTGAGAGTCTGGGGAAGCGTTGTTCATGGGTTTTAGCGATCAGACCTTGAGTTCCGAATCCGGTGGTAATTGCTCGCGGTACTTACCCAAGATTGGATCCACGATTGACTGGCAGAATTGATCGACTTGTTCGGGAGCCCGCCCGACGAAACCGCCACTGGTCAGCACTTGATCCAAGTCGATGTTAGCTAGGTCGGGATCGGTTTTAAGGCGCTCAATTAAATCATTAGGAAGACCGTCCTGTTTTACCGTTTTGCCAGCTGCGACACTGTGCAGGCGGATTTTCTCATGCAGGGTTTGTCGATCTCCTCCGGCATCGACAGCTGCCATAAGGATGTTCTCGGTCGCCATGAAGGGGAGCTCTTCGGCTAGGTTTTTCGCGATGACCTTGTCGAAAACGACTAACCCGCCAGCGATATTTCCCAGCAGGATTAAAATGGCATCCACGGCCAAGAAAGCTTGAGGCAATACCAGACGCCGGTTGGCGCTGTCATCCAAAGTTCTCTCCATCCATTGTGTGGCTAGTGTATTGGCGGGACTGCTTTGCAGGCTGATTACGAAACGCGCTAACGCGCAAACCCTTTCCGAACGCATCGGGTTCCGTTTGTAAGGCATGGCAGACGAACCAATTTGTTTTGCCTCGAACGGCTCTTCCACTTCTTTACGATGAGAAAGCAAGCGGAGGTCCGTTGCAATTTTGTGCGCGGACTGAGCAATCCCAGAAAGTACGTCCATGATTTGAACGTCAATCTTTCGCGAGTAAGTTTGTCCGGTGACCTCGTAGGTCGATTCAAACCCAATCTTGGTGGCGACGAGTTGATTGAGGTTCTCTACTTTTTCATGATCACCGTGAAAAAGCTTTAAAAAACTTGCTTGGGTTCCTGTCGTTCCTTTGACGCCGCGGGCTTTTAGTCCCGTCAATCTCATTTCGAGATCATGCAGGTCCATCGCCAAATCGTAAGCCCACAGAGTACAGCGTTTACCGAGCGTCGTCGGTTGGGCCGGTTGCATGTGCGTGAATCCCAGGCACGCCAAATCCCGATTGGCCTTCGCAAATTGTCCAAGCTTGCCAATGACGTCAGCTAAGCGATTTAAGACTAATCGAACCGCATCACGGAAGATCATTAAATCTCCGTTGTCGGTGACGAAGCAGCTGGTCGCACCGAGGTGAATGACTGGTCTCGCGGTCGGGCAGACGTCGCCGTAGGCATGGACATGAGCCATGACGTCATGGCGGAGTTTCTTTTCGTAATCGGCGGCTGCGTCCCAGTCGATGTCGTCGAGGTGGGTGCGTAACTCATCGAGTTGTTGGGAACTGATATCGAGGCCCAGTTCTGCCTCGGATTCGGCCAAAGCCAGCCACAATCGCCGCCAGGTACTGAATTTTTTCTGGGAGCTGAAAATATGCGACATCTCAGATGAAGCATATCGTGTAATTAATGGGTTCTGATATTGGTTGAAATCCATGCCAGGCTCGGTCTTGATTGTTTCTTTTTGAGACGAGAGAGGCCCCAGAGTAGCAATAATATTTTGAATCCGACAGGTCCCGAGGGCGGAGCTCAAAAGACCGCCCCCAGAAAACAACGCTGGGACCCAAAAAATCGTTCCCAGAGGGGAGTCTTGGGTAAATATATGGATTAGATAAAAGCTGACGGCAAGACCGTCACTTCATCAGAGTTTCCGGTATTCCTTACCATTCGTCGCGCAAATCGTTAAAATACGTACGGAAACAGTCACACGATTTGGTTGATTGTGTCGATTGCTGGATTTACGCTGCCGAGTCTTGAACCGTTTGACGATTGTAATCACAGAGTTGCTATGCATGAATCGAAAGAGTTGCAGAGAGAACCACTCTCAACTTGCCGAAGGGAGAATGCCTTGAACAGTCCGCGAGTAATCCACGGTCTCACCCGCACAACGATCCTCGTCGTTGCCGCACTCTTTTTGCTGAGCCCCGTGGGGTTTGCCGCTGCCCAGGATAAGCCAGTCAAGAGTGAGCAATTATTGCCACCCAATACAACAGGTTGGGTGTCGGTGCCGGACGTGCGCGGTTTGAAGACGGCGATTGAGAGCAGCCAGTTCGGTGCCATGATGGAAGACCCTAACGTCAAACCATTCATCGAAGATCTGACGGTTCAGATTCGCAACTACCTCGACAAGCAGAACATTCGATTCGGAATGAAACTAGAGGACATCGAGTCTGTCCAAACCGGAGAAATCTGTTTGGCCGGTGTGCTGCGAAAATCTGCCGATCGCAGTGAGGACGGCGTTACTGACCACGCCATCGTGTTGTTGGTCGACGTAGCAGGCTCGCTTGATGATGCATCTGAATTACTCGATCAGATTGGTGAAAAGTTGGCGGAGCGGGAGGCTACAGAGGAGAAGATTGAGATCGACGGTATCTCCTGCTCCAAGTGGTCGTTTAAGAAACCTCAGGGGCTTCGGCAAAAACAATTTGCATTTCACGCCTTGGTAGGTAATTGGTTGGTCGCAACGGATAACGAAGGGACGTTTCGTGATATCGTTAATCGCATCGGCAACGTCACCGAAGATACGGCGGTCTTAGCAAAGACCGAGGCCTTTTCTAAGATTCACGAGAAATGCACCTTTGAAAATGAGGGGTACGAACCGCATCTGCGTTGGTTTATCGAACCTTTCGGTTACGTGCAACTCGCTCAAGCCATCGCAGACGCACAGAATTCTGGAGAGGGCAAACGAAATAATATTGCGGAAAAGTTTTCTGAAGAAGGTTTTTCTGCTGTACAAGGTATTGGCGGTGTCGTGGCATTGTCGACCGGAGATCACGAGGCAGTTCACCGGGCATTTGTATATGCCCCAGCCGTAACTGAAGACGAAGATCGTTATCTTCGAGCCGCTGCCATGTTAGATTTTAAGAACCAAGAGGGTACTCAGCTAAACCCACCATCATGGGTTCCTGAAAATGCGGGAGGTTACCTGACGCTGACCTGGAACCTCGGTAAAGCTCTCGATAGTGTGGGTTCGATTATCGATAAAACCTCAGGTACCGAAGGATCTTTCAAACGTGCCTTGGAAAGTATGAAAACGGATCCCAAGGGACCCCGTGTCGATATTCCGGAACTGGTCAATAAATTGCGCGATCGGATTACCATCTGCTCTATTACGCAAACGCCCATCGATGACGAAAGCGAACGGATTGTTTTCGGAATCGAATTGAAAAGTAAGGATGATGAAGCTTTCATTTCCGAGTCAATTTCTCGGTTGGTAGAAAACGATGCTGAAGTCGTGGAATTAAACGGGTATCGGGTGTTGGTCTTAGACACCGCTCAGGCCGCCGGCAATTTAGATTTTGACGAGGAGTTCGACGACGAATTTGGTGACGACCCTCTAGCGGAGGACGAGCCGGAAACCGAGGAAGAAATCAAACCAGCCAAGCCGCTTTTCGAGAAACAGGTCTTTGTCGTTGCCGGAGGGTTTCTGTTGATCGGAAACAATGTTGATCAGCTCGAATCGATTCTCGTGCAAATTTCCGAAGACGACGGTGAGAGCCGATTGGGAGAAGCCGCGGATTACCTGAGAGTCAAAAAAGCCCTGGAAAAGTTAGCCGGGAAAACGGCTCCGAGCCTGCGGCAATTTGGTCGCATGGATAAGACGTTGCAGACGAATTACGAAATGCTGAGAACCAATCGAATGCCCCAGTCCAAAACGTTATTGGGGCAAATGGTGAACCGAGCTTACACCTCGGAAGACACCGCCGAGGATTTCGTTAGGGTGCAAGAGGTGGATGGCTCCAAGATGCCGGAAAACTACGAAGAACAGGTTGCGAAGTACTTCGGCCCCACGGGGCAAGTCGTGCACTCATTAGAGGATGGCTGGTTGATTACGGGCATCATCCTAAAAAAGGCGGCCACCGATAAAGAAGCGGAGTCGCCTGTCAAGGAAGAGTTGGCTTCCGAAAACAAGTAAGACGCGGTTCCAGGACGGAGCACTTTTACTCTGCGGACCGCCAGACATTTTTGCGGCGGTCGATCTTAGCCCAATAGGGGTGTTGCCGATCACCGCGGGTTCTCACATCTTCTAGCAGCGTTTTACGACTGGGTTGGACGCCCCCTTTGAACTCGCCGGATTGGCCACCGATTTCCACATTCTTGGAAAAATCGACGAGTCCGGGTGAGAGCCATACCGTGGCATTTTCTCGCGCGCCGCGAATATAGAAATAATTTGGGCGAGAATCTTTGACCGTACCCTCAATATCCCAATTGCTGCGGTTCCTGACCTTGTTCCAATCGTGTTCGGGCAGGACCATTTTGGGATTGTTCGAAAGGTCGATTTCCAGCCACCAAAAATAATTGTCCCAAGGACGCATCGACGCGCACTTAAAGTTGCGGACATCAAATTGCCGGCGCTGCGGGCCCATCCATTGAAAAATGTTGGGCAGCTCATCTGAAAATCGTTCGGTCCCCCGCCCCTTGTAATGCACAATGATCGTATCGAACCCCTTGAGCATCTGTTTATTCCACACGTTGGCGTTGGCGCGTTTTGAATCAAAGTCCCTGCCTCCGTTCACGAAGTACCAACGAAGATGGTACTTTCCGTTGCTGTGATAGTGGTTGACGTATTTGCTGATCCGCGCTGAGATGGGAATCACGCCGGCCCAATGTTCCGGATGGGATTGGCCGATATCCCAAGCAGCATTTGCTCCAGCAAAGTGGCCTGAAAGAAAGACGCGATCCGTATCGATTGAGAAGCGACGACAGGCATCTCGTAGAGATTTCAAGACCACTGCATGTTCACTGGCACTGAATTCATACTGACTTTGGTCCGGACTCATCCAATCCGGCGCGATCACGATGTAACCATTTCGTGAGGCTTGCCCGGTACGGAGCTTTAACCTTGGATGGATCGGACCAGCCCAGAAATCGATTTGAGATTGAGGGCCCGTAGTCACGGTTCCGCCGCCCAAGGTGACAACACAAGGATAGCGTCGGTAGGGATCGTACTCGGGCGGTAATTGTAATAGGTAGCTGGCTTTTTCAGCTGGCCCTCCCGGTGGGCCGGGGATTTCAATTTCAAACCTCATGGGTTCGGTAAGTGAAATCTCAGAGTCACTTGGAGCCAGCGGTGGTTTGATGTTTTTCACGATCTTGTCGAGGTACTCAGGGCTACCCGTCTCGATGGTGGCGAGTTCCTCAAGGATTTCGAGCCTGCGATCAACACGTGGTGTTTGCAGATACTCAATCACCAAGGCTCGTGTTTTCAGAAGCGACTCGGATTCGGCAACATTCGAAATGGCGGACCCGGCCCCAATTACCCAGCCGCTCAAAGCTAAGGAAAGTTTTTGCTCATCGTCCAGGGTATTGTCATCAGATAATCTTTCAAACGTCGAAAGTCTCTCTGCATTGTTTGCGTTGAGTTCGTTTTGCAGTTCCTCTCGGAATACCTCCAAAGCTTTCGCCAGTTCCGCGCCGGTCTCGGGTTTGGCTATGACAGTTTCGAGCAGTGTGAGTGTCATTTCACGAGCTTTATTAACCGTTTGATTAGAGGCTTCGATCTGTTTCTTTAAATCGCTGACCTCAACAAGAATTCCGCTGGCTATTCCAATGGAATCTTGAAGCGGTTGTATCATCGCCGTTGCCAATTCGGGTTGGCCTGCAGAGAAACGCAAACGCGCCTCATCCAAAGCTTGTCTGGCAATTTGACTGCGTAATAAATCGCCTCTTTTTTTCAACTCTTCTTTCAATCCAGGAAAGTCTCTAGCGATGTCTCGCAATGCTTTTTCGGCTTGTCGATACTTGCTGGCTTGGACATAAAAATCGACTAACCGCATTCTTTCATTGGCATCGTCGGTGTCTTTGATCTGACGTTCGAGAACCTCTACGAGCACGCGTGTCGGAATCGAAGAAAGTGACAGGTACATGTCCCAATTGTCGTCGGGGCCCAATGTGTTAACGATTCCTTGGATTCTCACGAAGCGGGGGTTGATACGCGTAATGCCTTGTAGCAGCGTCTCCGGACCCCGACGAGATTGCACTGTAATGTTGCGGCGACCCCAACCATCAAATGGGCCGATACTGAGAATGGGACCGATTTCTTTTCCCAAACCATCACCATCATGAACACGCTGCCATATTTCAAATTCCTCCTCAAATCGATCGAGGGGGGCTGTATTGGCGACGTTGTATTTGGCAACGAAAACTTCTCTTAGGTCTTCGTCGATCAAAGTGATGGCCTGAGTGGAGTCACCGGTAAGATTGGTAGGCGTCGGACCAACGGCCGCCAAGCTGCCCAAGCGTCCAGAAAATCTCATCCCGTTGAGGGGCTCGACAGTCTGTGGCTCGTTATTGCTGATTTGTGCGGAGAGATCTGCGGGAGCCCCGTAGATGGCTGTGGTCAGTGCCACTAGAGCGAGGATCCCCACACGCAGCATGAAACGAGGAGTTGACAGTATTTTGGTTGGAACTTGTGCCACGGATTTCATCCCATTTGCCTCGAGTTTTCAATGCCCAGTCTTATTTTACGTCATTCAACGCTAACGGGCCTGTTTTTTT
>JAAEPL010000549.1 GCA_024232675.1 Planctomycetaceae bacterium | reverse complement strand
AGCACCGCGGGATCGGCTCTGCATGAAACCAAGCCATAGCCGATCCGGGGCTGCTGTAAAATTCACACTATCGGGTCGGGCCTGAAAATTACCCGCGCCGGGCGGAAAGGGTGCGGTATGAAACGAGAATTGCATAAAACAGACGAAAACCCAGGCTGTCGCTAGTGAGAAGACAGTTCTGCCTGACATTTCCAGCCACTTATCAAAATTCATCTGATGCTTGCTAAGCATATCGGTCACGGTTCGCAGCACTACAAACGACAGAAAGAATAACAACCAGATAGCTACAAAATCCAACAAATAGGTGCTCGAGTTGGTCCCGCCATCGATCGCATCCGCTACCGGCTCGAAATAATTCGATGCGATACAGGCAGCAAAAATAGTATTCACGAACGTGATGACATTATTCCAAAAACCCATGAACCAAGTGCACAGGAGCACAAGAATAATGGCGGTAATGGTCAAACCCGTTGTCATTTTCCAACCGACCTTTCTATTTCTTTAACACGCGCTGCAGTTCTTCCAGCGATAATTTACCTTGGGCAACCATTACGATCCCCTCGTCTCGCAGGGAGATATGCCCTGATTGGGCCGCTGCCTGAGCGAGCTTCTGTACGGTGGGTTGGGGATCCAACATGGCTTGTCGAAACCTCTCGTCAACCACCAGCAATTCGTAGATGCCCGTTCGTTCGTAGTAACCCGGCCCACCACAAACCTCACAGGGTTCCATTTCGATAGGCTGTCCGTTGGCATCGGTTATTTCCTCGGCAGAGGGTTGAAAATGACGATACAACACAGGCACTCGCGAAGCTGGCAAGCCCAATTGGGCGAGTAGTTTTGGACTAGGTTGATAGGGCTGGCGGCAATTGGTGCATAACATTCTCACGAGTCGTTGTCCCGTGACAGCTCGAAGAGCCCGAGCAAAACCTTCACGATCAGGCTTTAACATCAGAGCCCGCATGACCGCCTCCACCGCGTGCTTTGCGTGCAGGCGACTGACCGTCGTGAGTTCCGAATTATTCGTCAGGTCAATCATCTGGTTCAGAATCGGAGCACTGGTCATTTGAGCAATGCAAACCACGTTAGGTTCCCGCAACAGCACGCTGGGCATCACGCTACCTAGCGTCTCCCCTTTGCTGGAATCAAAGAGAACGGGTTCGACATTTTCGATTTCAACTTCCGCTTTCTGCTTGTCCTCAAGGACCATAAAATCTCGCATGAAGCGGTCGGTCGACTGCAAAGCCGCTTTCCAAGTGGTGGACAAGCCATCACCCGGTAACGCGCTGAACAAAACCATCCCCCCTTGCTCGTTCAAAATATCAACCAGTTGAGTGCGCATCCCCGAACGCATGCCTATCTCTTCCAAGTTTTCGGTCGGGGGACGCTTCCGACTGATCTCAATAGCCACTCGCTCTCCGGACTCGACGCCCTGGCAGGTCAGCGTGCATTTATGTTTTGAGCGAAGATACTCGGCGGAAAACTTGCCAACTTGTCGTGCCCGCCGCTCCATAAAGTCCAAACCCGCCATTTGCTTCATGGAAGCCAACATGAAATCGCCAATATTTCTTTGCAGCGGTGGCATGGTGTACCAGGTTCCATCGACTTGATACCGCACGGCACACTGTTGTTGGGTGAAGTCCATAAGGATCAAATCGGATCGTTTCGTGATGGCATCCGCAAGCAGAAAAACGAGATGCGGATATCCCGGGGAGGGCGTCACCGATTGCAGGTTCGCTTCTTGCTCGTCCGCAGATTCCCCAGCAGCCACAAACGTCAAGGGCGGAAGGTTATCTAGCGGTATGGGTTTTAATTCTTCTTCGGACATAACATCGATGGGTTATTTTTTGGGTTGGAATACACGCTGCACTTCGGACATGGAAGTGCGGCCCTCCAAGACAGCTCGATAAGCTTGTTGCAGCAACGTCAAATTACCTTGTTGGCGCGCGACCTGCCCAATGAAATCCAGTTTCGGATTTTTCAACAAAGCCTCACGCATCGCATCATTCACGACCAAACATTCGTAGATCGCCGTTCGGCCTTGAAAGCCAATCCCGGTACACGAACGACAAGGCTCCATCTCTACCGGTTTGCCTTCCTCATCCAAGCGTTGCTCGACAGGCGGTAATTGATAATCCTTATACAACACGGTATCGCTGTGGGGATCTCCACCCAGTTGGCGAATCGCTTGGGGTTTTACCTGCACAGGTGTTTTACATTTGTCACAAAGCCGCCGTACCAACCTCTGATTAATAACCACAGTGACACTGCGCACAAACCGAGAGCGATCGCTGCTGACCGCCATCAGACGTAACAACGCTTCTACCGCATTGTTCGCCGCGACCTTGGTAATTACCGTCCGTTCATCGCTGGCCGCTTGCTCAGTCATTAGTTCCATGGTCGCTTTATCAGCAATCTTGGGCATCACAAAGGCGTTGGGCTCTTTGAGAATCATACTCGGCAGTAACTCGGACGCCGATTGTCCGTTAGCCACCCGTTTGATCTCGATATTTTCTCGCTCGGTTTCGCGATCATCCGCTTCGGCCACACCGACGAAATCTCGGGTAAATCGATCCGCGTTGTTAAGCGTCGATTGCCAAGTGGATGTCAAGCCTTGCCCCGGCGGAGCCGAAATGATCACCATCCCCGGACCGGCTATCTTGCCCATCAGGGTAGCGATCATCTCATCGGTCATTCCCAAACTGGTCAAATCCAGTTTTAGGCTGGATGATGGTACGACCTTAATGAGGACGCGTTCGCCCGTTTTGGTACCCTGGCATATCAATTCGAATTCTACTTTTTCGCGATCGTAGCTGCCGTCGAAGACATTTTTTTGTAGCTGTCGACGCTCCCCGGGATTCAAGTCAGCCAGTACTTTGAGTGTCCACAGGATTGCATCACCGGTTTCGCGATCCAGCGGCGACATGGGATGCCATAAACCGTCGACTTGCATGCGTCGAGAGACCGTATCGCGGGTGAAATCCAAGAGGATCTGTTCCACGCGGGTCCGCGCCGCTTCGTATAACATCTCGGCCACCTGCTCAAACACGGGTGACTGACGAGCTTTGATCAGATTTCCTTGTTTCTCATCACGTGACTTCCCCGCTGCTTTCAGATCAATCGGCAGCTTACTTGCCACGTCGATCGATTCCGCGAAGAGTTCGCCCGTTTTTGCCTCTGCCGGAATCTTTCCTTTGCGTTGCAGCATGTAAATGCCGAAAGGCAGAAACGCCGCAGCAAGATAGACCGGATAGCCTGCGAGGAATTGCGGGATGCATAATACGGCAATTAACCCGCCGACAAAGGTAAACACGGATATCGGATTCCAGATTTCCGCCGTTTGCCCAGTGTGCTCGCCAAATTGAGTGGCATCCCGATTGATAAAATCTACTAATCGGACCCAGATCAAAAACACCACAATCAAAAGGACTAACTTGATTGGGCTGAAGTAACCGCCAGGGCCACGGTCGATACCATGCTCCCCACCGGACGTAGCAGCGGGATAATCCGGCCACCCATCAGCGTTCTGAGCCAACGGCGAGATCGTGGATTGCAGGAATTGTTCTCCCTGAAGTGGCAGATTTTCCTCCGCCAGCAAGGATTCGGAGCAACCCCAACAGGTAATAATTAGCGCGGCGAGCGCGACCAGACGTGGTTT
>JAAEPL010000548.1 GCA_024232675.1 Planctomycetaceae bacterium | reverse complement strand
GTACAGCTCTGATTTTCCGGTTTCCCAGAAATAGTGGAGCTTGTAGCCGTCGAGCAAGACGGTGCTGTCGGGGATGCTCTTCTTTTGGTGCTGGTAGTGCGGCCAATGAAATACGAGCTGCGGGCGGGAGCGTTTGACCGACGCGGCCTTTGTTGCCCAGACCGGCTGGAGGCTGCCACCCTCCACTTGTTGCGGCAGATCGGCAATGCCAAGGATGTCGCAGATGGTCGGATAGATGTCGTAGCCAACAACGGGGGCACGGCTGACTGTTCCGGATTTGATTCCGGGACCGGCGATAATGAATGGAACACGGACGCCCGCTTCCCAGACGGTGGCCTTGTTGCCGCGCAACGGGCCGTTGATGTTGCCCGGCTCCTCCAACGGAAAGGTTCCGTTATCGGCGGTGTAGAAGATATAAGTGTTGTCACTGATTCCCAGCTCATTGACCTTGGCGAGCAGCTGCCCGATACCATCATCCAAATCCTCGATCATCGCCCCGAACTCCGTGTTTTGGTGACGCGTTCCTGATGGGCGTTTCTCCAGCCGCTGTTTTGTTTCCGGGCGAGACTGGAGTCCCAGGTGGGTGGCATAGTGCGATACCTGGAGATAGAAGGGTTGCTTGCCTTTGGCCTGCTCCGCCATCCAATTGTTCGCCCGCCTGGTTACGCTGAAAATCCTCTTCGGATCGTTGGGCAAGTTGTCCTTGACACTTCCCTCACGGTTGCCAGTCGGCCCGTCGTCCGCATCGAAACCGTGACCTCCCGGCCCGACCTTGCCAAGGTGCCACTTGCCGAAGTGCGCTGCCTTGTATGCGGGGTGGTGCTGCTTGATGATTTCCGGCAGCGTAAGTTCCCCTTCCGGCAGGGCATTAATGTGCTGGGGCGGGATTATCTTGTTGCCCACATACAACCCGCCGCCGTTACGTCCGCAAATGTCGGTAAAGTGCAGTGCGGCGGGGCTGCGCCCGGTCAATAGCGCGGCACGCGACGGGGAGCAGTTGGGGTGGCCGGAATAGGCTTGCGTGAAGCGCAGGCCCTGACGCGCCAGATCTTCCAGGTTCGGAGTTTTGAAAAAGTCGCTCTTGGATTCCGGCACCGCCGGATCGACCGTGATTGAGGTTGTCCCCCAGCCTTGATCATCCGTCAGAATAACAATGAAGTTGGGTTGCTTCTTCGGAGTGAGTTCTTCCGACACCTTCGGTAAGTTGGCGGCATTGCCTGGGGAAATATTTGCTTCGCACTGCGTCATCATCGATGCAGCCACCGGCTTCCCCTCCGCCGAAAACGATGTTTGCGACAGCGCGAACACTCCCGCCAAAAAACTACCGATAAAGAGCTTCCCATTCATGTAAAAATCTATTCCTTCTCTTTGAGTTGTTTACTTTGCCAATTGCTTTCGCGTTGGGCGTAGTGAGCTTGATCAGTTGCTTTCTGGGCAACGAAAAGACGTCAGTTGCGCTGCTTCGCACTGCCTTTGTTGAGACTATCACGCAGGGACTTGTGCCAGTCCGGGTGTTCCTTCTTGTAGGTTTGCCATGCCTTGTACTCAGCCCGAACGAGTTGTCCGTTCTTGTCTTTGTCGATGTGGTCAAAGAGCCATTTCCATTTGGGTCTCGCCGAATCCCATTCGGACTTCGATGCCATTCCATCGCCGTCCTTGTCGGCGCTGGCGAAGAATTCCTTCACCACATCGTCAGGCGCGAACGTTTTGGGTTTGCCGTGTTTCTTTTCATAGGCCATCGGGCCTACGGGGGGCTCGAGTGGAATGCCTAGCTTCAGCAAGCGAGCCTGCAGCGATTTGACGTCGACCGCCTGCACCGATTTCCCGGATTTGCCGGCCAACGCGGCGGCGATCCCGGCCGCCTCGCCCAGATGCATCCAGGTGGGTTCCAAACGGATGGTGCAGAAGGCGACGTGACTGGCAGAGGCACATACCGGTACTAACAAATTGGTACACTCGCCAGACTTCGGTGTAATGGCGTGATAGGGAATGTCGAACCGCGTCCCCACTTTCCAGATCCGTCCCTCGTTGATGATGTGGCCCGAGTCGGAAACGTAGCGGGCCGCGTGGTGGCAGTCGATG
>JAAEPL010000547.1 GCA_024232675.1 Planctomycetaceae bacterium | reverse complement strand
TTGAGTACCTAGTGATTGAGAACTGTCCCGAGCTTAGTCGAAGTGGAATCGAAAAACTGGAACGGACGTTAGCAAACTGCGATATCGTGAGAGATTGACAAGCTAACGCTCGGAGGCGACGCATGGAGCACTTAGGTTGGCACAAATTTAGCGAGGCTTGTCGAAAAATAATTTGTTCGCCAGCTTTGAATTGACGGCCTGTCAAAGTGTGAGGCGGAGCCAATGTGGAGCTGCCGTTTTTTGCAAGTTTCGTAACTCTTTTCTTTTGGTGCGTGGTTTTTGGTAACGCGATAAATCGTCGTTACAGACCTTTCAGCGTGTGCGTTTGTGCGGATTGAGTTGTTGCGATTTCGATGTTGTTTAATGCATGTCCACAGCCTTTTTCAAACAAACCACCTCGCGAATTTGATTTGTCGGACCGTAGAGATTTGGTAGGGCTTTGGTGTCCGTTCTCACAGTCAATTCTTTATGCCCT
The DNA here is from genome assembly GCA_024232675.1 of Planctomycetaceae bacterium. Taxonomy (GTDB): domain Bacteria; phylum Planctomycetota; class Planctomycetia; order Pirellulales; family Pirellulaceae; genus CAJQPP01. The sequence continues at coordinate 6,259 of JAAEPL010000547.1, read as the reverse complement.
ATTCATTTTGGGGATCTTATCAGCGGCATGGTTGGTAAGCAATTCGGCGATTTCGCAGTGTCGGCAATACGACAAACACAAAAAAATTATCGCGATAGTTATGGAGCATTCACGAGTGGTGAGTAATTAAGCCACACTCATGCAACGTGATGGTAATTGATTTGGAGCATAAACGAGTCTTGGGAGAGGTGCCCGATCTTGGCAGTGTTTTGCTTAAGCGCAAGCGGTTGCTGCCTTTGAGATTGTTTCGGAGAAGGCCCTCTGGAAATTTGCGAAGGCGGTTAATTCGGAACTTTGCTCTGCTCCGTCCAGCGACTGATTTCAGACCGATAAACGCCCCGGTTGTTTGACAACGGCGAAGAAGAAATGGTTCTGACTCATTAGTCGGAATAATTTAATCCCGAAGATTTTTGCCCGGCACGATGGGTCCTAAGCGACTACATTACCACCTTTGCTACTGCGTTTGGGAAGAGGATTCAATGATGGAAGGTCGAAGGGCGTTCTTAAGTAAAGCGGGTGTTTTGGGTTGTACCGCGGCAGTGGCCACAACAGCTGGCGCGACGCCTGTCGAAGATCAGCCAGCCACCGGGTCGGAGCCGCAGTTTACCGATTCCGTCTTCCGATCGATTCGTAGCTTTGGCGTTTTGCCGGAGAATACTGCTACCGAGAATGCCCAGAATTTGCAAAAAGCCATTGATTGGGCCGCCGTACGGGGTGCCGCGCTCTTCGTGGAGCCTACTGCCGAGCCGTATCGTGTTAGCTCGGGCATCGTATTAAAGGCAAACGCCTCGCTTGTTGGGGTGCATGGCCCGGTGGGACGGGGCACTCGACATCCGCACAAACCTCAACCTGTGGGTAGCGTCTTTGCCATTGAAGATGAATCCCAACCTTTTATTACGGTGCAGGCGACGACTCAGATCCGCGGTGTCCAGTTTTGGTATCCCAAACAAGCAGTCCAAGATGGCGATAAGATCATCGCCTATCCACCGACGATTCAGGCTTCGCAGACCACACCGGCCCAAGCCGTAACGCTCTCGTGCCTGACCTTCTTTGGTGAATACCTCGCGATGGACTTTAACGCCACCAAAAGTAAATCTTGCGAGCAGGTTTTATTTGAGCACTGTTATGGGTATCCGCTCAGCGGCACGTTCATTCGCATTAACCACTGCTACGACATTCCGCGCATTCTTCACTGTCACGTCAATCCTGCTAATCGACGCTTCATCGATGGTGGGCACGGTAGGGACGTGATCGACGCGGTCATGGCCAAGCAGTCTTTTTGTTACATCCTCAACGGAACGGACAATGCTCAACTTATCGATGTCTTTACCTTTGGAACTTGGGGCGGTATTTACCTCGGGCCTGACACCTATGGTCAGTTGACCAATTTTAACCTCGATTGTGTCGCGGTAGGCATTCACAAATTGGGCGCGAATAGTTTCAACCGGAACTGGCAGATCAGTCAGGGCTCGATTATTGCCAACGCCGGTGCTCCATTATCGGATATCCATCCGGTGATCGTTGAAGGAGAGGGGCATACGTCGATTTCCAACGTGGAATGTTTTTCGGGCACCAATCGAGCTTTGACCACAGTGGGTAAATCGCAAGACTTCCTTCTAGTCCGTGGCAACGAACGCCTGACGGTCAGTCTGATGGGTTGCCGTATGCGCGACTACGTATCAGACGAGCCGATTACGAATGAGAACCCCGAGGCCTTGGTCCAAGCGGTTGTTTGCGTCGACAAACATGAGCAAGGTTATCAATTGTAGGCCATGGTAGAACGCTTTCTGGCGGACCGCTAAACGGGACTTGCTTCTACAACGGCTTGGAGATTTGCGATGGGCCAGTATCGTTAGGATGGATTTCGATAAATGGAATCAATCCCGGGAAAAAACAGGGCTTATGACCCAATTTCTTTGACTGAAAATGGCCGTCATTGCTTGGTCCATACGATTTCCAGGTTGGCCTCAGGCCGGCCGTAATGGTGGGAAAGTGTTCCGTCAGGCCGAATGTTATATTCGCGATCGATCTCTTTCCGAAGCCCGGGGTGAATGGGTTGGCCGTTATGCGTATCACCATGAATGGCAATGGTTCCATCTGCGGTGACCCACCAGTCCCCTTCCGTATGATGTCTGTTTTCGTTTTTCGCGTAACGTCCCTCGGGTTTGAGTTCGAGCGTTGGAATACCGAACCGCGACCAGACTTTCCTTTGTTCTTGCAGCGGATATTTCTCAGTCTCCTGCTTCCCTGTAATCAACTGCATTTCTGCCTGATAGGTTCCACTGTGATTGAGACCGCAACCAGCCATTAACAAAACGGCCAAGCCGAGGAGAGGAAGGGGTAGGTTTCTCATCCGTTTACTTTCGTTTCTAGATGCAAGGTTGGGCGGCCATTGAGATTAGACAACATCCACTGAGACCCGGCACCAAAAAACTAGAAAATAAATTTGTGTATTCTGAGAACACACAAAAAAATCAAGAGCAGGAGGCAGAGATAGCCTCGACGGGCGTCGGTCAAAAGTCCACTGCGTATCAAATGACGCGGCGCGATAAAAAATGCCGGCGAAACAAAAAAGGGCAGAAGCATTATTTACAAAACGCTTCTAACGCCTTTTCATGGTCCGAAACGCTCGAAGAAATCAAAGGTGGAATTGGCAAATCAGCTAAACCTGTAAGAATCAAGGTTCGTCAGCTCCTCCACCTTTTTTCGCCCACCGTTGGTCAAGCAGCCAAAGCAAAGATCTCAAAAATGAATCGATCCACAATCGCGATTACGCTCGATCTCGAGCACAGCTACGCGGAGCAGCTACCGGACTTTTTTGCTGAGGTTTGGCCAACGCCGGTTCGCGATCCAGAACTGTTGCAATTCAATCAATCGCTCGCCTGCGAACTTGGCTTAGATAGAAAGGAACTTTCAGCGGAGGTTACTCCGCAGATTTTCTCAGGAAATAAGTTACCCCGCGATGCTCGACCCATTGCGCAGGCGTATGCAGGTCATCAATTTGGCAACTTCGTTCCGCAGCTTGGAGATGGTCGGGCGATGCTGCTGGGCGAGGTGATCGATCGCCACGGCAGGCGACGCGACATCGGCCTAAAGGGATCAGGAAGAACGCCATTTTCACGGGGCGGTGATGGTAAAGCGGGGGTCGGTCCTGTACTGCGTGAGTACCTGATCAGTGAAGCGATGCATGCCTTGGGGATACCCACGACCCGCGCCCTTGCCGCTGTATCCACGGGCGAACCGGTCATGCGAGAACGCGCTCTGCCGGGTGCCGTTCTCACGCGCGTCGCCGCCAGTCACGTGCGGGTTGGTACGTTTCAGTACTTTGCGGCCCGCCATCAATTCGAGCATGTTCGAAATTTGGCAGACTATGTGATCGCGCGGCACTACCCCGAATCCTTCCAAGACGATCAACCCTACCTGTCGTTACTGCGAAACGTCGTTGAACGTCAGGCCATTTTGGTGGCCCGGTGGATGCTGGTCGGTTTCATTCATGGCGTGATGAATACCGACAACATGACGATCTCGGGAGAGACGATTGATTATGGTCCGTGTGCGTTCATGGATGCGTGTGACCCGCTGACCGTCTTCAGTTCCATCGATCGAGACGGACGCTATGCCTACGCGAATCAACCCGCCGTCGCGCTTTGGAACCTAACGAGATTGGCAGAAACCCTCTTGCCTCTCCTCGATCAGGACACCAATGAACAAGCCAACGCCGACGCGACGGCAGTACTTGAGACCTTTGTGCCCACGTTCCAGCAACACTGGTACGAGGGTGCAGTGGCAAAACTTGGAATAACGAACCCTGAAAGACCTGGCAGTGTCAGTGTGTCTGAACGCGCGTTGGTTGACGATTGGCATCAGCTACTTGCAAAGCAAGCAGTGGATTACACCCTTGCTTGGAGGCACTTGGCAGAAGCAGCGGAAGGCAATGCAGACAAACTCGAATCTCTATTTGCCGCGTCAACCGAACTTGACGAATGGCTTAAACGATGGAGAACCATACAGAATGGCATTGCATCGCCCCCGTCGGCATCCGCCATTCGTTCAGCAAATCCGCTCTATATTCCCCGTAATCACCTCGTCGAAGAAGCCATCTCGGCGGCTTCTGACGATGGCGATATGAAGCCATTTGAAAGTCTGTTAAAAGTAGTGCAGGCTCCATTCGACGAGCAGTCTCAATATGCTCGCTACGCGACACCAGCCTCTCCAGAATTTAACACCAGCTATCAAACATTCTGTGGGACATAAAGCCGTGCGTTTCGCCGTTTCGACAGAAGGGGCGGTGATTGGTGGCAACCGAAGCACGAGCACTGATACGACGCCAAGCTGCCAACCAAATCAAGGATAAGCGAGGTTCGGCGAGCAATTTGCCGGAAATCGAGAACCTCGGTTCAATGACGTTGACTAAAATTTCCGGATTTTTCGCGACGCACCCACTCGATGACGGGTTATTAATCCCCGATTCATTTAGGTGGAAGCGATCACAGGAAAATGGCTTGTTGGTATTTGACTTGAAGGTGTCCAAGAACCCCGGAAAACATGCTCCGATTGCGGATGTGTTTTGCAAAAGCCGACGCGGTGATTTAACAAACGAAAAAAGTAGAATCGTCTGTACCCAATTGAAAAATTACGTTCGGGATTTTTTAAGGGCAGCGAAAGCTCTTGATAACGTCTTACCGTTCGCGTTTGTTTTACGGCATCCGCCCGGAGTAACCCTCTCACCTGCGTGGGTTTATTGGAAAGAGAAAAGACGTTGGGTCCGGTTCTGGTTAGCGGTAGTCCAGACGGAAACTTAAACGCTCAGCGAGACTTAGCGGCAGGGTGGAGAAGGAACGGTCGGCGTTCCCTTTCCCCACCCGTGATGCAGCATGGCCCATGGGTTTGTATAAAAAAACAGCCATCCTTTAGGATAGCTGTTTTATATTTTCAAGGACTGTTTGCCGCACCGTTCCACTAATCGTCCGGTAGTGGGAATTCATCGGAATCGAATGATTTTACGGAAAGGTCTGAATCGATCGCTCTGATGTCGCCATCTTTGGTTTTGTACCAAAACACAATCGCTTTCTCTGTTTGGTTCAACATCAAGCCATCCCCTAGGTAAGCGTATTCACCCGATTTCATACCTGTTAGGAAGACTGACATAGCGCCCAACCGCTTCGCTAAACTAGGATCAGGCACATCTTGTGAATTGATCACTTCTGTCCATTGAAACCACTCTGTCAGGCTTGCCGGGAATTTCCCATCAGCAAGTTGGGCATAACCTCGCAACGCTTCGACGAGATTTTGTTCCGGGTTTTTCACGGCTTCGAGAATATCGGGATCGATATCGAGTCCTTCGTTTTTCGGTTCGCTCGCGGATTCGCGGTCTTCCGGTCCTTGCATGGCTTCTCCGATATCGCCAAAAGGTTTAAAAATTTCATATCCCTCGGGCACTTCGAAGCTGAACAAAGAATCTTCAACCGTCACGTCAAAGTCAAAATTCAACAGCTCAGTCTTTTCAAGCCTCCCGATCGTGGGTATCGCTTGGCCGTCGTGAAAAATCACGATTTTTGCCAGTTCCTGCGTTTTTGTGTTCACCCAGATGTGGTGACGCATGCCAGCGAACGTAATTTCGTAACCCGCAATCGTTTGCCCACTGAGCTGTTCTTGCCCCAGAATTTTGTCGGGTTCTGCTTGGTAGGACTTGAGCTCTTTGAACCATGCGAGGTAATCAAGCGCGGGTAAACCTTCGATCGGTTCCACAACCATTGCAGTATTGGTTGCCGCAAGCAACGTTAGTCGAGTAGCCCCTGTTTTGTCGTGGATGCTGATGACCCCAGGCATTTCCATTCGCATTCTTCCGTCCTCAGAAACGATCATGCGGGATCTGGTAAGAAGGCTTGGATCTTTTAAGTGACCCACCATTTCGTAGGAGAATGCTTTGATCGCGCGTAGTTTTTCAATCGCTGCAGCAAAGGCCGATTTTTGGGAACTGGAAAAGAATAATCCTGTCCCTACGGCAACGATTATCAAAGCCGCGATGGCCCCTCGAATTATCCAGTAGTTTCGATTTTGCGTGGAAGGCTGTACCCGATTCCGCCGAACATTTTGCTTTGCTTCTAAGGTTGGTGTCGCGATACTGGCATCGCGTATGATTTGCTCCGGCGTGGTCTGCGTATCTGTTGGGGAATCGGCGAGTTTTTTTGCTTTAGCTTTGACTCTTGCGATGGCGTCGGAATCAAGGGGTTCGGATATAATAGCCCAAGCTGCCAGT
>JAAEPL010000546.1 GCA_024232675.1 Planctomycetaceae bacterium | reverse complement strand
TTTGTTGAGCGGAAATTGCGTCAGGCGGGATTGAAGCTGGCATCCAAAGCTGACCCCAAAACTCTGTTGCGACGACTGTATTTGAGTATGCATGGGCTACTTCCTTCGGGTCAGGAAGTTGCTGCATTGGAAGCCAACCCCAAAACATTTGATCAGGCTGTTGATCGGGTATTGGGCAGTGAGCGGTATGGGGAACGTTTGGGGCAGTATTGGTTGGACATTGTCCGGTATGCGGACACGCATGGGTTTGAAGTCAACACGGCACGTCCCAATGCGTGGCCATATCGCGATTACGTCATACGGGCATTCAATCAAGACAAGCCGTATGATCAATTTGTCAGAGAGCAAATCGCGGGTGACATTTATGGAGAAGACGTAGCGACCGGTTTTCTGGTCGCCGCGGCTGTGTTGCTGCCCGGTCAGATTGGAAAAGACGATGCATCGAAACGGCTCGCGCGTCAGGATTCGTTAGATGAGATCGTTGTCGGTACAAGTGCAACGTTTCTCGGACTCACGCTGGGTTGTGCGCGTTGCCACGATCACAAATTCGATCCACTCACCCAGGAAGACTACTATTCCATGCAATCTTTCTTTGCGGGGGTTCGTTACGGCGACCGCGAGGTTAGAGGGAAGGATTTTGAAAGTCGACAGTCCCGCTTGCGCGCCGTTTTGCCGGAAATCGAGCAAGTCAAAGCAATGGTCTCGAAATATGAGCCGGTTGCACTCGCCAGCCGGACTCTTATTATCGACGAAGCAGATGAGGAACAGACCACTCACTTTGTGAAATCAAATGGTCCCGGCAAAAATCCTTCTGGTGCAAAGCGAGGCTACGCCGATGACGTCGGTTCCATCAATCGTTTGCCAAATTTCAGCCGAGGGTACACGTGGTGGAATAACGTACCCGGACAAAATGTCATGTCATTCAATCCGGAGGTTGAAGGGAAATTCAATTTGTGGATTTCGTGGGGCGCCCATGGAAGCGGAGTGCATACGCGGGACGCGCGATTCATTCTCGATCTGGATGGCAAGCTTGAAACGACAGAGGATCAGAAAGAGATTGCAACGATTGACCAATATTTTGTTCGAGGTCAATCGCAAGGTGAAACCGAACG
>JAAEPL010000545.1 GCA_024232675.1 Planctomycetaceae bacterium | reverse complement strand
TGGCATCGTTACTTCTGCAGCCACAAGACCACGAGATTGCCAATCATAACTTACAAGCATCCGTGAAACCAGAAATGCCGCCGCGGCGTAATTCGATGGGGAGGCGTAGCGATAACACAATACAACCACAACCTACCGGCGATCGACAAAAACAACGCTCACCTAATTTTTTGTTACCCATTAACGTCGGTCGTTATGGTTGCAGCAAAACGGCGACACTTCATTTCCGCCGTTTTCCGCGTTTCAGACACTCAATCCAATTTAGGATTGAGGCCGTAGGCGAGATGCGATTCCGGTTTTCGTGAGTGGTGATTCAAAGGCGTTATTCGACGCCTTGTCTCCAAACGGATTCACAAAAGGCGAGCTTAGAGCTGCCATGGAGACCAGTTCGGATAACGAGCGTGCGCAGGCGACGGCGGATGGGCCGGGCAGGAAAGCGCCACGCTGCAGCAAACCATTGAACTACAGAGAATCACAACACGGTCATTCTCTCAATCCTACAAACACTTTGCCTTAATTATAAAAAATGCTGAAATGGTAGTGGGATGATGAAACCTTCCAGGAGTTTGCGCGGTATCACGGAGTGAAACTCAACATGATGCGGGGCTACGAAAAGAAACTAAAAGACAACAAAAAATGGGGTTCGTTTTTCAACAGGAAGCACGCTCTGCATCAACAGGTTTAAGACGAGCGTTAACCGTTGATCCGCAAGAAACGCACGGGCGAAGCGCTGACCGCCGCTGACCGCCGCTGACGACGAAAAGCTCGAGACCCTAAATTGAAGCGCAGCCTTAAGCGTTTGTCAGGCAGCTCGCAGTGCTTCGACCGAAGTTCGGTCGTTGCTTATTTAGGCACTGACTCTGCGTTTGAGGCACTTCTTGCCTACACATGCTGCCCATGTTTTGACCTATCTCTGGTCTCTAGACTCGAATCGTCCGCTGGAACTTCCAATCAACTTTTAACTTCTGCTGACTTTGGAAACACTAACGCCCCTCAACCTCACCGAAGGTGAAAAAATCAAAGGCAAAACTCACTTCTTCTTTTGACGAAAAAGCCAATCCCAGGTTTGGGGATCTGAATACGCTTTGACCCAGCTGTCATGCCCGACGCCGGGAAACTCGGTGTACTTGGGAGTGCCTCCCTCGGCACTAATCGCCTCAACTATTTTGCGGCTGTTGGTCACCGGTACGACCTTATCTTGGTCACCGTGAAAAACCCAGATGGGTACACTTTTGAATTTCTCCGCATCCTTAATCTCCCAACCACCGCATACGGGAATGGCACCGGCGAAAAAATCAGGACGCAACGCCAAAGCCCCAAAGGTACCCGCGCCGCCCATGGATTGACCTGTGACGTAAATTCGATCGCGATCAACCGGATGCTCTGCGATAAATTCATCTAAGGCCTCCAATGCCAGAGGCAGCATGGGCGTTGTCCCCCGAGCCTTGGCACCCTGTTCGGATAATTCGCTGGGGCGAATCCAGTGACCTTTGCCAGTTGAAACGGGTGCAAAAACGAAACAGGGAAAGACATCCCGAAACCTATCCGAGCCCAATTCCGTAGCAGCGGTGGTTCTACCTCCTCTACCATGCAACGCCAAAACCAAGGGATACTTTTCCCCTTTTTCAATTTGGGTGGGTCGCAGCGACCAAAATACGATTTCAGCACCGTCCTTCGACCGGTAATCACTTTTTTCAAAGTCGGGGTTGGATGTGGGCGCGATTTCATCAAGCTGCTTACTGTCCTGTGCGTGGGTTGTCTGCACAGAGAAAGCCATCCATGAGCAGAGCAATACAAGGCGTATGATTTTTTTGATTTGCTTCATTACCAGATCTACCTCTTACCATGTCCTTTGCTGAGACCGCTGCCAACAACCTTGGATTCCTTTCGAGTTGCAGTTTATCCACCTAAGCCTAACCACTTCGATTGTAAGAAACCAGCGTGCACCGATGATGATCATCGACGCACGCTGGCGAGTTAACAAACGTGTTTAACGGCAAGGAGCACGGTTACTTTCCGATCCAGCCTCCATCAAACAGTTTCGCTCCATCCAGTAGCCCGTAATTTCCGAGTGGATTCCCCTGATTGCCGATGAAGCCGACATGCACAGTACAACCAACGGGTAGAGACTTGGCCCAATCGGCGCCTCTTACGCGGTGCTCAAAGTAGCCATTACCCAAATCGGTGGTTCGAACCCGGCAACCCCAAGGCGAGCCGATAACTCGGTGGGTACTGAGAAACCGAAAATGCCAGTTTCTTAACTTGGTGTTACCGTCGTTATGAACTGTAATAGCTGCGGTAAATCCATCCCACCAAAGTTCCCCCCCAACTTCAACCGAAATATTGCCCGCAATGTAGGGGCCATTATCGGGTTCGCCGGGTGGATCCGATGGGTCATTAGGTTCGCCTGGATCATCGGGCGTTCCGGGATCATCAGGTGTATTGGGTTCCCCCAAATTTTCTAAGTGAAAGCCGAGAGGGTCACCCAAGACAACCATGCTCTGAAAATACTCCAGCACTCGCTCATGGGTCACATCCAGGGCCGGCCACTGTGGCCAATCCCAGGTATCGTTCATGAACGGCTGCATTTGATCATGACTCAGCACGGTCAGATGGTTTACATCGTGTGCGATGGCCACGCCTTCGATTGACAGCCAACCGTGGCACCGGTCGTGCATCCAACCTGCGTAATGAGGCTCCATTTTCAATGTGTTAATAAAATGTTCCTGCATTTTATTTTTCACAAGATAGTCGGCAAAGCCCTCGTGACCATACTCAACCACCATTGCCATGACATCCTTTGCGCTCCCCAGTCTCGCCGTTCGTTCAATGTCAGCGATTACCTGAGGATCGAACGTACCGTCGGCCATCCAGCCAACTTTCGCGCCCTGCATGGCGTACCAGATGCCCACGCCCTGTTGGTCGTTCCCCCAAGCCTGCGTGTTATTGGTAAGCGTGTTTGCAAATGCCCAGGCACCAATCTCGTCAATCGTGGCATGTTTCAATCCCACAAAATCACGCAGCGTGTTGTAGGCCACGACTGCCTCCGTGGTAATGGCGGTGCGTCCCCCCACCAAACCATCGTGGCCGGTGTGATTACTCCCACCCGACATTCCAAGCGTGGCCAAATCAATAAATCCGTTCCCGGATCCAGGGTGTGAATGACCATCGTCTTGAGCGAATGCGGATTGCCAACTCAACAATTGAGCAAGCGTGATTAACACAAAGCAAAGCTTTTTGTTTTGCGCATGCAACATAGAATTTTCTCCGTGTTCTAGAAAAGAGGTTAGAAAAGAGCTTTCCGAAAAAAGCCAAACCTTCGAACGACATTTGCGATTGGCTAAAAAAAGTAGAAGCGATGGTACTGGAGTTCCCCCTTTCCAATGCACCGAAACTTCGTTCGAGTTTTCAATCTAGCGGTAGCAGAAACAAAAATCAAAATTTATTTGGGCCCAAAAGATGATTTGTCAGCGTTATTAAGACAGTCCGTTAAGCCGCACTTTAGACGCACGCGGCGTGAAATCGGCAGCTGCAAAATTGCTCGCGCCGACAGTGACATTAAACTCGAAAATGAGCGGCACTCGTAGGCACACACCCTTTGAGATGCATCCGGCATCGCACACGCATCCCATGAAGCAGCATGATCTTCTGCGATCGAGTTTATCCACGGCAAATTAAATGCGTGACGTTTGAACGTGCGTAACGTTTGAACGCGCGCAATCGCTGTTAGCAATTAAACTTTCGCAGAGGCAACCAAACCAGGTTACTCTTTTTCCAACTGGTCCAATACGTATTGTTGGTCGTCCTTTGATAAGCGATCCATCGGCAGGGATGCGGTTGATCCATCCCTTTTCAACAACAAGATCTTGCCATCCGTAAGCTTGATGAACTTGGCTTCTGTTTTGTGTTGCCCCGTGGAATCGGTAAAAAGACGAAATTCCAGTGCGGATTTGCCTCCTGCTTCTTTTTGCATGCCAGGCAAATCAAGTTTCTTTAAGTACACCTGATCGGTGCGGCTTAAACTTGTTAACGGCATGGTCACGAGATCGCCGTCCTCTTTCAACAAGCGAACATTTTCATGATCCATCGCTTGGGGTAACGCCTTAATGCGATGCTTACCAGTGATATCCCTGAATGTCCGCATTTCGCGAACCAGCTCCCGTTTCATCGCCCGGATCTGATCATACTGGTAATGGTAGCTACCATCTTTTTTTCGATATCCAATCTGTGTGGCATAGAACAGATACAACCATCGTTTGCCATCTTGCGTGGTTACGAATGCCTCGGGGACCTGACAGGCATCGATACCCCGATCGGGATCGATAAAGTCCAGTCTTTTCCACTTAATTCCATCATCAGAGATTGCCTCACAAAGCTGACGGCTTTTCCAATGCGACTCCCCCTCTTCAATCGGATAGCCTGCCGGATCAGCAAAAGAATGGTATACGCCATCAATCCGAACAACGTTGGGGTTTGGCCAATTGTCCAACAAAGGTTGGTTCAGATCATGTTGAATCTGAAAGGCATCCTTCATCAGAAATTCGCTATCGTTTTCTGCATAGCCCATGCAAACCCCTCGGTCGGGATGCCAATAGTCAAACCAAAGCCGCCATTTCCCATCCTCCCAATGGAGGGATGGTCGATGAAAATCTCCGATCCTTCCGGGCTGGGGATCCGGATCCGGCTTATCCCCCTTTCGGATTAAGATAGGCGCTGCTGATTTCTCCCATTGAATGCCATCTTCGGAAGTCGCCCCCATCAAACATTGCACCATCGTCGATGGATACCCGTCCCGCGCCGAAAAGTGCTTTGATGTCGCGCTGTAGGCCATGTAAAAAATACCATCCTTGAGGACCACCGTTGGATCACCGGTGTGCCACGCTTCATACCAGCGTTCACTGGCATGAATTACCGGAACCCAAAGCTCAGGGTTCATGGTGTCATCCCAAGATCCATCACCACAAGAGACTTCCCATTTTTTCAAATCTTTGGAACGAGCATGATAGATGGCATCGCAACCGGGAAATTTTTGATTGGTGTGATCGTTGGCCCAACCAAAAAACCACATTCGGAAACGGTACTCACCCCCTACTTCAACGACGCAAGGGTTGTACATGTTATTAAAATTGGTGAGTAACGGCTTTTTACTGCGCTCCCATTTTTCCTGAGGGACTTGTGCTAACCCCTCCGAAACCCCGAATGCCACAACCAATAGGCCAATCAAGCATATGCCGAACTTCATATCCGCACCTCGAACGTTTCACCAACTTCCATAAGGTCTCTTCAAACTCCGTAAATTCTAGTCAAATCATGGACCAAAAACGAGAGATCGGAGCAATCACCATGAAGAATCAAAAGGGTCAAGAGTCAAAGGATTCCGGCCGCTTTGATTTGTGATTTGGGTAAAGGATGAATGCGTTGGGGACCGCCAGGGCGGATGGTTGATTCCCAATTAAATTTCTTGACGGTCGATTTGACCCATCGCTTATCTCCCAGAGGCGTTACGTTCGACGTATCGACAAACGCAAAGAGAATGACCATCGCCTTGGAGCGGAAAGCTCTTGTGCCGTTATTGATAGACCTGCCCCAACCCACTGGTATGGTAATGAGCGTGGTATCTCACCGTACGAGCTCCGTCCAACCCAGCCCATAAAGCGGCTCATTTCCCTGGCAACCAGCGGCCGTAGAACCAAATGATAGTGATTCGCGATCGACTGATAACTGAACAGCTCAATTTCGTAACGTTCCAAAACCTTCAGACAGGATTTTCTCAAAGACAACGAAGTCACCTGCTCTCTTGAAGATGTCTGCACGCACATTTCCCCGATTCAGTGCATGGGAAAATCCGCCAGCGGTGTCGGTACGCGGTGATCGGGGCAGCGACAGACTCCTTTTGAAAAAAGGAAGACGGTCCCATCCCAAACCAACCACCAAAGAGGCCTGGCACCTTCGATGGTTCTCTTTTTTTTGATTTTATCTGCGGTGATAACTTGACTTACGCAGTTAGTGACATAGAAGGCTGCGGAGCCTTCTAACAATCATCTACTCAGCCAGAGATGCGGTTGCGAACTGCAAACTCTGCAAACTCTCCCCACTGCAAATAGCTTTTCCGAAAACGAAAAAGTGCGTTTGCACCCCACCTTCCCAGGATTACCAAATGTCAAATATTCAAAGAAAATTTCTCGTCGCATTGACTGCTGTCGCTGCCTGTTTTGCCTGGAGTACTGATGCCTCTGCTCAGGATTCCAAGTTAATCAGCCGGGCAATTAGCCTCACCCAAAAGGGTGGGCCGCTTTTCCAAAGCATCGGAAACACGACTGCCGCAAATCTTGAAGTAATCGGCTCAAACTACGCGGATAGGGTAAGCATGGCCGTTAGATATGGCAACCTAAATCGAGTTGATGCCTTGGTCAGAAATTTCCAACAGGTGGCAGCCGAAGAGGCTCGAGAAGGAAGGCGTGAGGGCCGGGACAGTATCGCGGAATTAACACAAAAATTAGACCGCTTAATAAGTGTTGCTTCACGCCCCGCCACGATTCTCCAAATCAACCTGTATCGGGACATCCTAGTAACCGCTCATGACAATGCTCAGGTTCAAATCAGAGATGCCTACAAGTCGGCCAGAGATGCGGTTGCAAATGCTGCGAACGGCAACTAGTCATTCCGAAAACGAAAACTACCAAAGCCGGGTTATATGCCCGGCTTTTTTTATTTTAATTGTCTCCGTCGCCAGCATCCGTTTTTAAGACATCTTTTTGTAGTCGATCCACAGCACGAAAAAATCGGCTACCGGTTCCACTGGCGTTCAAACCCAGAGTTTGTGCTGCTTCCGAATTGCTCATCTCCCGAAAATTCGCACGAGTACAATTTTGCGATCTTTGTCTTCCATGCATTCCGACGCGGCTTTGATTATCTTTGCGCCTTCGACGCGAGCGACTTGCCCGCCAATCGAACTAACTTCTTGAAAATTTCTGAGCGCAAATTTCCCTGATTCAGTAGTGATACCATCCGCCAGCGGTGTCGGCACGCAGTGATCGGAGCATCGACAGGCTCTTTTAGAAAAGCAGAAGACGACCCCATCCCAAACCAACCATCAAAGAGGCCTGACCCCTTTGATGGCTCGTTGAGTGTTCCAAACAGGCGTTTTTTTGAATTTGCACAAAATTCGTTCTCGCAGCGTCCTGGGTACTTCTGTGCGACAGCTAACGCATCTAATATTTGCAACCGTTATGCAAATAATTTGCGAATTCGAAATGTTTAGGAAGACTCCGCACCTTTCCGATGTACCTCTCCATTCTTTTCTACCAAACCAATTCAGCGAGAAAACTATGCGCTAATTCATCGAATTACGCCTGGCCGCAAGTCTGCGGTGACTGGTGCAATTCGCGATCTAATTGGATAC
>JAAEPL010000544.1 GCA_024232675.1 Planctomycetaceae bacterium | reverse complement strand
TGAGGAGGACCAGTTGCAGCAATTGACTCGGCAATTAAATTCGCGCCAGGTGCAGTTGGGGGATGGGGACGCCAGTTTCTTTGGGATTGAAACAACTGGTAAATCGATTGTTTACATTGTGGATCGCTCTGGCAGTATGCAAGAAGGGAACCGCTGGGCTGACGCCACGTCGGAGCTCCTGAAATCCATTGAATCTCTAAACGCAGATCAAAAGTTTTTTGTCTACCTTTTTAGTAACGCGTGCCACCCGATGCCCCAGATGGAGGGTCGCAATAAACTGGTTTCGGCGACCGCCGAAAATAAAGCCCGGTTTCGTAAGTGGATTTCCAACCAGGTACCGGATGAGACGACCATGCCGCTGTCCTCCGTGAGGCGAGCCTTAAACATGCGTCCGGACACCATTTTTTTGCTCACGGATGGCCAGTTTTACGATAACACCGGTGAATTCTTGATTCGTTTGGCGGATCTGCAGGCCAAGCGAACGAAAGAGAAGTCCCAAGTGATCAACACGATTGCCTTCTATTGCAACTTTGAGTTAGAAGCGATGCTCCAAGAGATTGCCTTGGCTCACAATGGCACCTTTCGATCCGTTCAATAGCTCTTGTGGGTGATTGTGGTGTTTTGGGCGGTTTAGCCCATTCTTTTGACCAGGCTTGCCCGATCGCCAGATTCGCGCGAATCGAGTCGTAGTTGACCCTAATTGGGAAAACCGGTATTCTTTAGCTGTGCTGTAACAAGTAAATACGCCGATTTGCATACACACGCCTTGTGGCGTGTTTTTTTGCGGATCGATTTTACCGGAGTAGACATCGTGATTTAGCAGGTTTCTCAGATCAGTAGCTTTCGTGACCGCCTGGTTGATGTAACAGACGCTCTCCGAAAACCAACTGGTTGGCAACGTTTACTTGGGCCGCAGATGATGTGGTTCAATCGGTTGTCCGGCGGTGATGTCAATAAGGCAATGGTGCTGAGTTGAACGGAACCGGCGGTTTTTCATTTGAGGGACCTGAAAAAACCAAAACGATATGTTTCGGATGATTACAGCACAAACCATTAATAACCGATTGTCTTAGGACAAGCCGCTTTTTAACCAGGCAAGAATTCGTATGAACGCAGGTGAAGTAAGACGCATCGTCGATTCGTTGCATCGCGACAAAAACATTCCCAAGGAAATTGTTTTCGGCGCGATTGAGTCAGCGTTAGTATCCGCTGCGCGGAAGCATTTTGGCGAAGAAGCCGATATCGAATTCAACATTGATCGCGAAGATGGAACGATCATTGGGCGGTGTGGCCAAGAAGAGTTGGACTACGAAGATGTCGTGGGACGAATCGGAGCTCAAACCGCAAAACAAGTCATTATCCAAAAAGTTCGCGAAGCCGAGCGAGATGCTCAGATGGTCGAGTTCGACCAACAGATCAATGAGATCATCTCCGGAACCGTACATCGCAGCGAAGGCAGTGTAACGACGGTTACCCTCGGCAGTGTAGAAGCGATTCTACCCCGTAGCGAGCAGATTCCCGGTGAGCATTACCAACCGAACGATCGAATTCGTGCTGTGGTTACTGAAGTCAAAGCGCAAGGCAGTCGCATCAAGGTCGTCTTGAGCCGAACACGCGGTGTCTTGGTGCAGCGGTTATTCGAACAGGAAATCCCCGAGATCGCTGATGGCGTGATCAGTATCAATGCAATCGCTCGGGAACCCGGTTACCGCACCAAATTAGCTGTCAGCAGTATCGATTCCAAAGTCGACTGTGTGGGCGCCTGCGTGGGTGTACGCGGGACACGAATCAAAAGCATCATTGACGAGCTCTCCAATGAACGCATTGATATTGTGCGTTACGACGAAGACCCTCAGATAATGATCAGGAATGCTCTTCAACCGGCAGAGGTTGACGAGGTGATCCTCTGTAAAGAGATGGGGCGAGCGATTGTGTTGGTGGCTGAAGATCAGCTCTCTCTAGCGATTGGCAAACGCGGGCAAAACGTCCGTTTGGCCAGTAAGCTTTGCAAATGGGACATCGAAATAATGACCCAAGAGGAGCTAGAGAAACAAATCGAGCGAGCCGTCGAAGGATTCAGTATTCTGGAGGGAGTAGATGAAGACTTGGCTAACATGCTTGTTGGCGAAGGCTTCCTCTCCTACGACGACCTGGAAGTCATTGAACCCGATTTCTTAATGAATTTGGGCAGTTTGACAATGGAGCAGGTGGACGCCATTGTGGCTCAAGCGGAAGTTAAAGCCGAAGAGGCTGAAAAGGCCTCCCAAGAGAAGCGGCGCCAACAACGAGAACAAAAAGACCGAGACGCGCAAATGGCGCGTGAGGCACAGGCAGCCGCTGCTGCTGCGGCTGCTGCTGAGAAGACAAAGGAAGCTTCTTCCCCGGGAGAATCTTCCACCGCGGAGGCCGATGGTGCATCGACCGATTCCGTTACCGCATCTCCTGAATCGGGTGATGCTGTTTAAGAGGAACCTCCGACGCCGCACGAGTCTTTGCAGACTTGGGGCTGCGTTCCGCTCGACCTCCTCGGTCGGGTTTGGAGTGACCTATGTAATACCATGTTTGAATACTGGAACAGCCCCTAAGCGGGGGGTTCCAGTCAAGACCCCTGAAGGAGGTCCCTAAGAAGTGTCCGTTCGCATTTACGCGTTGGCCAAGGAATTGGGAATCGACAACAAAGAGTTGCTTGGTGTCTGTGATAAACTCGGCATCAAAGGTAAGGGGTCTGCGCTAGCTAGTCTCGATGACGACGAAGTGAGTCGCATCAAGGGGCAGTTAGCGGGCGCTGGCGAAAAATCGCCGCCCGCGAAACCCAAGCCTGAGCGTCCTGCCTCAGTCAAACCCCTATCCAAACCAAAGACCATCCTTAGTAGTAGTAATCGAGGTGGCGCGAAATCTCGCCAGCCCGAGCTTGCCGAAACCGCTGAGGCTACCGAGCCTGCTGACTTAGACGCGAGTGTTGTAGCCGAGGCTGCAACACCAGTGGAGACCGTCTCCAATGGGGAGGCGGCGGATTCCGCTAACGCGGCCAAACGACCGGAAAGACCGGAAAGGCCCGGTCGACCGATCCCGGTTCGTCGAGCTCCAGCATCTCGCTCCGGTGAAGTTCGCGACCTCGACTCCAAGTCGCGTTCGGGCCGAGGTAAATCCTCGTCGCAACGAGAGCCAAAAAAGCCAGGGATC
>JAAEPL010000543.1 GCA_024232675.1 Planctomycetaceae bacterium | reverse complement strand
CGAACGGTGAGTTGTTAATTTGAAAAAAAATCGACCTGTATTTGTCCAGCCAACGATCGAGAAACACTCGAAATCCTGGCGAAATCGCTTGAGCCCGCTTCCCGGGCTTTGAATTGCTCTCGGCATAGTACGGGTCAGAGGAGCATCGCACTGTAAAAACTGTCAGATCTTCGTCAATTTAGAAACCGTTCTCGAAGTTCGGCAGACGTGTTTACGACCGAGATAAACCTTAATTTTCTTTTTTTCTTTGGTGAATCTCGGGTGGCTTATCTTGTTTCAAACCACCCCCCACTCGATTCTGTGCGGCGAATGCCGGACCGATAGCGTCCGTTATTCTTCGGTATTAGCTGCGGTGAATAGAGGTCGCGTCCTAGTTGCGAGACCCCTTAATATTTATACTTCTCTCCTATGTCTATTATCGAGCTGAGTGACCTATGCAAAACGTATAAGGTCTACCAAAAAAAAGAGGGTCTGAGGCAATCGGTCGCGGGTCTATTTCGCCGGGAATACCGGGACGTCAATGCTGTCCGAGATGTGAATCTCAAGGTCGAAGAGGGCGAGTTCGTAGCCTTTTTGGGCCCCAATGGAGCTGGGAAGACCACCACGCTTAAGCTTTTATCCGGTGTAATAAACCCGACATCGGGCGAAGCGAAGGTCATGGGGTTCATTCCCTGGAAGCGGGACAATGAATACCGCCGCCAATTCGCTCTGGTCATGGGGCAAAAAAATCAGCTGTGGTGGGATTTACCAGCTCAAGAGTCATTTCGACTGCACCAACACATCTACCAGATTCCAGCAAGTCAGTTTCAAAAGACGCAGGATGAACTCACGGAACTACTGGATGTTAAACGCTTGTTAAATCAACCGGTTCGCGAACTCTCCCTCGGTGAGCGGATGAAGATGGAATTGATCGCTGCCTTGTTGCATTCGCCACGGGTGCTTTTTCTTGATGAACCGACAATTGGTTTGGACGTTGTCGCGCAACATAACATTCAACAATTTTTGAAGTTTTATCAGCAGGAGCGGAAGATCACGATTTTGCTGACCAGCCACTACATGCAGGATATCGAAGCGTTATGTGAGCGAGTCGTAATCATTGCAGCTGGGACGATTCAGTATGACGGTTCTTTGAGCGGGATTTTGAATCGCTTTAGCAATAACAAAAGAGTGACTTTCCAACTGGCAGAGGGACAGTCTTTTGAAGCTTTAGATCGATTTGCACCCATTGAGGAGTTGCAGGAACCCAAGGTGCAGTTTCGGGTGCCGCGTTCCGATGTGCCCAAGCTTTTGTCCGGAATGCTGGATGCTAAACGCGTCGTCGACGTGACCGTAGAAGATCCACCTTTAGAAGAGATCATTGCCGAGTTGTTCACTCAAGTAGCCCAAAACCAAAAAGACTCATCGCCGGAATGGCTGGGGGGAAATTAGCGTCATGTGGGCTAAAGTAAGTACATGGTGGACCTACTTTCGAGTATCGCTTGAGGAGCGAATGGTCTACCGCGGTGATTTTATTATTGGCGTGATGATGCGGTTTTTACCGTTTGCGACTCAGGTCTTCATGTACTGGGCTATTTTTGAAACCCTGCAAACCAATGGTCAATCAGAGGGAAGACTTACGGGCGAAATTGGTGGCTTTACTTTCTATGATTTGATCGCCTATTTACTACTGGTAACAGTCACGAGAGCATTTTCAAGTATGCCCGGTTTAACCTCGGGTATATCTAATAGTGTGCGCAATGGAGAGGTCAAAAAGTACCTGATCCAGCCAATCGATATGGTCGGCTTTATGTTGATTCAGCGTGTCGCACACAAATTGGTCTATTACGTCATGGCGTTTTTGCCGTTTGCTTTTTGGTTCTTTCTGTTTCGGGACTGTTTTACAAATGGTACTCCGGGTGTGGAGGTTTTTGCGACATACCTCTTGTCGTTAGTGCTTTCGTTCCTGTTGGGTTTCTTTTTGGAAACTTGTATGGGGCTGATTTCATTTTGGTATTTGGAAGTTTCCTCACTAACCTTTATTTACATGCTGTTCAATTTCTTTCTCTCAGGTCACATGTTCCCTTTGACGTGGCTGCCGGGGGGATTTGAATGGGCAGTGCAAGCGTTGCCGTTTCAATACCTCGCTTATTTTCCGGCAGCCGTATTTTTGGGGAAAATTACCGGTGCTGCACTGTATTGGGGAGTGGCGGTTCAGATAGCTTGGGTGTTGTTCTTTTTCTTGCTTTCACGATTGCTTTGGCATCGAGGCGTTAAGCGATACAGCGGGTTTGGCGGTTAATGATAAAGCTCCACAAACTTGAGCAAACGGAGACGCTTCAGAGCGACTGAAACACCGAGAAAATAAATTTGAAATGCCAGTTCACTCAGGGCTACTGAACCTGCGACCTTTGAGATCTGAGCGGTACTTGTTAGAGATAAACGGGTATTTTCGATTGGGGCTTTGGGGCCTCATGTTGAAAATAAAAGGACGATCACGGAAACGAATCAGGAAACGATGAAAACTTACATCCAAGTGTTTCTTACATTCGCTCGCAACTCACTGGTGCGAGATTTGTCCTTTCGCACCAATTTTCTGTTGCAGTGTGTTACCAGTATTTCGTGGGCGATCATGAACTGGGCCTTTTTTAAGATCATATTTGCCCAAGGCAAAAACATCGCGATCGGTAAAGGGACAGGTTGGACCGAGAATGAATTCTTCATTTTCTTGGGAACCGTTTGGATTATTAACGCCATCGTGCAGACGTTTTTTATGCCGAATGCGCAAGAGTTCAGCGAATTGATCCGGACTGGTAACCTCGATTTCGCATTACTCAAACCGATCGATACTCAGTTCTTGGTGTCCTTTCCTCGGATGAATTGGGCCTCCTTGGCGAACTTCTTCTTGGGTGTCGTTGTGGTGGCTTTCTACGCCAATGTGCTAACACATGAAGCCGTTAATCCACTCTCGCTGTCAGTCTTGCAGGTCTTCTTGTACGTTGTTTTCATTGGGGCGGGCGTGGTGATTATGTACAGCGTCATGATCTCGCTGGCCGCGACGAGTGTTTGGTTGGGCAGGAATCAAAATCTCTACATGATCTGGTTCTACCTTACGAACTTTTACCGCTATCCCATGGAGATCTATCAACGCGGCGTGATTGGCTGGGGGTTGTGGGGTTTTTTCAGCTTTGTCGTACCTGTGCTGGTCGTAGCAAATGTGCCGGCACGTACGCTCGCCCAACCGCTGCGGGAATCGGGCGGCAACCGCTGGGAGAATTGGCTGATCTTGCTGCTTTTTACAATGGCGCTGGTCAGTTTATTGGTATCACGACGAGTATTCCGCTGGGCATTGTCTAGCTATCGCAGCGCAAGCAGTTGAGTCGATGGCAGAGGACACGGGCAGGTACATTGCGCACTGATCGGGCGGTAATTGCTGAGGGGTGATCTGACCGAAAGCAGGTTTGAGGGTCAAAACCACCTGTTTTTGGCAAATATCGTCCGGAAATGGCCTTAAATGATAGGGGCCAATTGGTACCGATTGTCCGCAGAGCTTGGACTATACCGGCAGGGAACCCATGAAATGGCCGACTAGGGTCGGAAATGAGGGCTGGAACCAAAGATCCTGATAAAAAACGGGGTTTGGGAAATTGGCGAGACTTGTATCGTCAAATCCCGCTTTTACAATAAAAATGAGCTACTTAATAGGAAAGCTATACCGCATCCGGGATTTGTCCGGGAACGGTCAACCACTATTCGAATGCCGACATCGCAAAGGATGTCCCACCTGGGGGTTTAGGAAATGTCTGAATTAGTCTCGTTAGAGAAAGCTTCTGAGTTGCTTGGCGTCACCGCTGATCAGCTCAACGATTTGCGTTTGAAAAACGAGATCTTTGGCACCCGCGTTGATAACGCGTGGAAGTTCAAGATGGACGAGATTCAGCGTTATGCCGATGACCGCAATATATCACTGTCCGGAGATGGGAACGGGTCCGATTTCAAGCTGTCGGATGAATCCTTGGAACTGAGCTTCGGCAGCTCCGATGGTCTGCTGGAAGATTCCGCCGGCGATGAAGAGCTGGATTTCGCTGGTAGTGAAGTCGGAGAATCGGATGTGCTTGCTGACGATCAGCCCGAAGGTGGCGCGAGCGCTTCCGATACGGGCAAGCTCGTCAGCGACTCTGCCGAACTCCAACTGTCAGATGATTTATTCGATGACGATATTTCTCTGCAAGACAGTTCCTCCTTGGTCGACAGCTCTGACCTCAGTGCTGATTTCGAAGATAGCGACTTGGTGCTGGAAGATAGCGATTCCAGCGAAGACCCGGCCTTTGCGGCGGGCGGCTCAGGAATCAGTTTAAGCGCCAACGAGAGTGGAATTTCTCTGGAAGGCGACATTGATGATTTAGAGTTACCTGAAGATGAAGATGTCATTTCTTTAGATGACGCTTCAAGTCTCGATTCAGGAGTGCTGCTACAGTCCGATGACAATTTTGATCTGACTCCCTTGGAAGATAGCGGGTTCGAAGATTCGTCGAGTGGCTCTCAGGTCATCGCTTTGGAAGATTCGGCGATCTACACTGACGACTCAGCACCGACCATGCTGGGCGCGGAAGATTCAGTGGGTTTCGATGATGCTGGTCCTGCTTTAGTCGAGGACTCGAGTTTTCAGCCCGATAGCGATGTCACAATCGCCGGTGCTCCTTCCGTACCGGAAACACCTTACACGCTTCTCAACGTGCTCGCACTTGCTTTGTGTCTGATTGTTGTGTCTCTGGGTTGCATCGTGGCATTCGATCTAGCCCGCAATATGTGGCAACCAGCTGATTCAACATTGAGTAGCACCATCACGAATTCATTTATCAAGCTGGCTGGCTATGAAAGTCAGTAAGTAGCAGGCTACTCAGCATTTTTACAGACAGAGAACAGGCAGCACATCAGGGCTGCCTGTTTTTTTGCGCGACGAACTGGACCGCAGGGCTCGTTAGCGAAATCAGCAATAAGGCTGTAATTGACGGTACTTGTGTTTATCGACCGACCAGTCTGGCCATCCATTCTTTGAGGCAGCGTCTCACGGTTTTCATATTGTCGGATGAAGGTATCAGAAGAGCCGGACTTTGCCGTAATCGTGTTCCTGAAAAATCGGCTGGGATCGGTTCCGCTTGAATGCCAACGGAATTAGCTAATCGCATTGCGCGAGGCAGGTGCCAGGCGGATGTAATGACGCCTTTGCGAGCGCTGGTGGCAGCGTTCTCGGTGATCCATTGATCGAATGCCTGAAATTCCTCATACGTGTTGCGGCCACCAATGGTGGTGATTTTTTCTTGGGGAATACCCATGGAAATTAAAAGGGATTCCAACGCCTCCCCAGGGTCCATCTCTTGACCTTCAAATAACGGCAGCCCACTCACTCCACTGCAAATGATGCGGTCAACTTTTCCGGCCTTGAAAAGCAGGTAAGCTTGCATCGCTCGATCACCAGCATCATTGATTTGAGGTTTCCCGTTGGGGAGTGTCATTAGACCACCTCCGAGGACAATTACGACATCCAGTTTTTGCAAATTTGCTGTTTCGAAATTGGCATAGGGTTCTTGTAGTTTGTCCATCATGAGGGAGGCTACAATCGCATTTCCGGAAAGCGAAAGTAGGATCCAGCAACTGAATGCGAGGAAGGCTGGGAAGCCTTGTCGATTCAAGAGACTGAAATAAGTGGTCAGGAAAAGTCCCATCCAAAGCAAGCCGGCGGGTGCGAGCAACGCTTGGAGGGTTTTTTCGAGCGTGGTGCGTCCGGCAGTTAAACCGATCAGACCGAGCAGTAAAACTGCCACAATGCCGATAATAGCGAGGTGCAGCGACCAAGCTGGCAAGGTGACTTTTTCCTGTCGATCCTCGGAACTCTTTCGCGTTGGCTGGGGGCTCGACTCTTCGTCGAAGTAGTCCGCGTATTCGTCTTTTTGCCGGTCGCGAATGCGACGGTTTCGTCGGTTCATGGATTGTTACAGGGGTCAAAAATTTGAGGGCGTCTGTTGAAGTATTGTGCCGCTTCACGTATCAGGTCGCAAATAGCAGTCTCGAGAAATCCTACTTTCCAACAATTTATTCGGTTTTTGGCTTGGTGCCTACTTCCGCCGCGCTTGATCCGTTTTCTAGCTGTATTCGGGCAAGCAAATTGGAGTACAATTAGAGTTCAAATCTTAAGTCGAAAATCACCCGAGTGGTGATCCCATACATCCGATCAGGAAAGGCTGCTATGAAGAAAATAACCCCATGGCTCTGTGCTGTTGTCGTCTCGTTATGTGTTACTTCATGCTGGGCACAGGAAGAATTGAGGCAGCGCACCGGGGACGCTACCGCCGAAGGTGCCGTGCAGGAAGCAGACACCGCGAAAAGTGAACCTCAGGAAGCAGAGGAAGAGAAAGCCGAGCTACCTAAGGAATATACTTTCGAAGAGAAAATTAATTTGGAGCACACGAATGTGAAATCGCAGGATCGGACAGGTACCTGTTGGTGTTTTGCCGGTGCTTCATTCATCGAATCAGAAATGCTGCGTCAAGGCAAAGGCCCACACAACCTTTCAGAGATGTTCCTGGTAAATAACATCTATTTTGACAAGGCGCAAAATTATTTGCTGCGAAAAGGCAAAGCTCAATTCAGCGAAGGTGCGTTGGCACACGATTTCCTGAAAGCTGCCGGCCGTCACGGCATGGTCCCCGAAGAAGTATATTCGGGTCTCACGGATGGCGATCGCAGGCATGACCACGCAGAAATGGTGGCTGTGTTGGAAGGCATGGTAAAGGCTTTGGCGGAGCGACGTAGTCTCAGTGACGATTGGGCCGATGCCTATCGCTCAGTCGTGAGTACTTATCTCGGAGACTTGCCAGAGGAATTTAGTTATCAGGGAAAAACT
>JAAEPL010000542.1 GCA_024232675.1 Planctomycetaceae bacterium | reverse complement strand
GCAGTCGCGTCTGATCGGTGACTAAATTGATCTCATATAACTTGGATGGATCTTTATCTCGAAAGACCAGAGAGTTCTTGTTCAGAGATTTTCGCAACAGGGTCGAACGCAGCTTTTTGGCGAATTTCAAGGCGTGGGTTTCGTAATCAAATACGGCGATCTCCGAGTCACTGCCGACGGCCAGGCCGCAATCCAGCGGAGCCAGCATGAGGGGTGTATCCTTTTTATAGCTGCTAGGAATCGCGGCAGCGATTTCGGTCGACGCCAGTTGATCGCCGCTGTTCAGATCCCAAGTCACGACTAAGGCTGAGGCGTTCTTACGGTTTTTGGTTAAGAGGTAGGCTCGGTCCCTGTGCACGGCCAACGACTGTACCCCTTTGACGAATGGCATCGCCTCGTCGGCCGGAAATATTCGTTCTCCGGTTTCTACTTTCCAACCCAAAACTGACTGAGTACCGCCGGACCAAAACGTTAAATTTCTCGTATCCAGATCAAACCCGGCAGCATCGCCAGTTACCATCGGATGAGGAGTAGATTTTCCGGTTTTTCGATCCATTAAAAAGAAGTGGTTGTTGGTATCGAAAACGATCAGTTGCTTTTTCAAAAACCGTCCCCAGGGAATTTTTTGGGAGAGTTTTGTCTGTTGCCAAATTTTTTTGGCAGTCTCGGTTTCCCAGAGTAGGACATTGCCAGAATAATCGGATGCAAAGAGTTGTTTTGAGTCCTCTGATAATTGCAGGCAGCATGTCCAGCTGGAAAGCCCCTGATACTCTTTAACGGGCTTATCTTTATCCATTTCCCAGAGCTTTACTTTTCCATCTTCACCGCCAGTGATAAATCTCTTTTGATCGGGCAAGGCGATGCACGCGGTTATATCTGCGGATGTTTCCCGCCAAGTTTTGACGGGGTCTTTCTGATCCAGGGCAAACAGTGAGATTTTTCCGTTCGCGTCACCACAAATAAAGTTTTTTTGATCCGGCAGTATGGACAGGGAGTAAGCGGTGGATGTTTGCTCAAACTCTTTCAGTTTTTGCCCGCTATCGATATCCCAAAGAACAATGCTGGGACCT
Organism: Planctomycetaceae bacterium; assembly: GCA_024232675.1. Lineage (GTDB taxonomy): Bacteria > Planctomycetota > Planctomycetia > Pirellulales > Pirellulaceae > CAJQPP01. The sequence continues at coordinate 1,339 of JAAEPL010000542.1, read as the reverse complement.
TTGCCAGCTGCCAGAAAACACCGCTGATCTTGAAGTAAGGCAAGGCAGTAAACAATTTTGAAGCGATCGTCGGTAAACCGCCTCACAATTTTTCCACTCGCCAGGTCCCACAAACAGACCGTGCCGCCTTTTCCGCAACTCAGGGCCTGCTTTCCCTCACTCAACAGGGAGACGTTCATGATCACGTTCGTGTGGGTGCGATCGCGTTCACCCATCGAGCGGATGAAATTGACTTCCCAAATCTCCTCCTGAGCGTGGGTGGCAACTGGGAGATTGAAAATAACGCCCAACCAGCAGATCCACAAAATCCCCAAACCCTGCCAAAACTCAGATGATGCTCGGACCTGTTGAGATGAGCCGATGGAAGAGGTCATGAGAGAGCCAGTTTGCTAAAGAGCGAATCCAGTCTTAATGATTACTTGCAGGTTCAGATGTCTCAGTGGGTTAGGCTACACGCGGATTTGTTTGACTCGAGAAACCGATACATTGATCACTTGCTGGGAAGTTCTTGCCAGCAAGTGAGGGTTTTCTTAATCCAACTCGAACTCTACTTCAGCATTCTTTTTTTCATCGTAGAGCGGCAAATACCGGTAATAAACTTCCAACGTCATGGCTGCCAGCGTAGTGGCGTAAAGGCGACCGCCACAACGGTAACCGGTTTCGTCCATGTTTTGATAAAACCAACTACCCTTGGCGGGTCCTTGCATCGCCTGAGTGGCAATAAGAAAGTCACGCATTTCGACGTTCCAAGCATCCCAATTATCGCCACCGAACTGATGCATCACTTGGGTGGCATAGTAATTGTAGTACATGCCGCATTTGAATTTAGTTTTGGCATCCTCGGGAACGGTCTGGCCAAGTTTCCAGTTGCCGACCGTAGGGCCACGTTGGGCTAACCAGTTAACGCCTGATTTCAGAGCGTCATTTTCTCGAGTCCAGCCGAGATACATTTGGCTCAGCAGGCCAACCGACGTCGTACCTTTTCGGCGATCATCGATGGGGTGAGTGTATCCGTAAAAGGTACCACTCTCCGTAGAAACGAAATCTAGGAATCGTCGCGCTTTCCGTAGCACTTGCCGATCGACTTCAATTCCACACATCAAGGCAGATTTTAGCGCCATCACCTGCCAACCAACCGCGGAGGTATCTCCGGCTTGTTTGGGTTCGTAACGCCAGCCCCCTCCGATGGGATCCTGGCAAAATTCGATATATCGAATGACATCTTGCGCGGCGGGTGCCAAACGCGGGTCGTCGGTCATGGCGAACGCTTCACAAATGGCGATTGCCACCAACCCGTGGTTGTATAGGCCGCCGTCGTCCTCGTAATAAGACAGACCTT
>JAAEPL010000541.1 GCA_024232675.1 Planctomycetaceae bacterium | reverse complement strand
GAAATCCATTTGTGTCGTGGGGCTCATTAAAAGGGTGAAAACGGGGGGTCAATTATCGTCGGTGATGGGGCATCGCCGCTATCTTCGGGTTCAATAACCGCCGCGCCAACCGGCTCGAGATCATTGCGTGTCCACCAGTACCAGAAGCCCTGCTCGCACAGCCAGCCACACAGCCGATCGATGCTGTTCCACTCACGCCCCGCACCCCGCGCGTTGAATATACGACATAACTGGTTGTCGATATAGACGGCGACAGCCCATGCGAGCGGGTGTTTACCCTGGTCACCGTAACCACCCCCCCGGTGTAGCCGCTCGATTCGGTATACCAGTGCAAAATCGCCCAGGCGAGCACTGCCACGCAATGGCGCCAAATCAGCCTGGGTGACGGATCCGATGATACCTAGTTCGACATCTTGAGTCATGGTGTTGACAAATCCTGATTTGTTCACTACATTATGCTTCATGATGTATCTAACTGCAATTTATTACGGATACATTTTTTTGAAACCAGTAATCTTTTGATTAACTTTTTATT
>JAAEPL010000540.1 GCA_024232675.1 Planctomycetaceae bacterium | reverse complement strand
ATATCCGAGCGAGTGGCAGCACAAACACGCGCGGTAAAGGTCGAGGCATTGAACTCGTGCTCAGCGTAAAGAATCAACGAGACATCCATGGCGTGGCGATGGGTGTCATTGGGTGGACTCCCGGTCAGCTGGTGCAAGAAATAGCCGGCCAGTGATTTCTCGTCCGACTGAAATCCAATTTCGTCGCCGAAATGCGAATAACGATACCAATACGTTAACATGGAGGGAAAGCAAGCCAGCATCCGCTCAGCCACTTCCAACTGGCGTTCGGGGGACCCTTCGGGCTCCAAACAACCGAGCATGGAACAACCGGTACGCAACACATCCATGGGATGCGCATCCTTGGGAATGGCCTTCAATGTCTCCAGCAAATCGCCGGGTAAGCTGCGCTGGGAATTGAGCCGTTCAAAAAAACCAGCCAGTTCGGTTTGATTTGGCAGGTGACCATGCAGCAATAGAAAAGCCACCTCTTCGAACTTGGCATTTTCCGCGAGGTCATAAATGGAATAGCCGCGATAATTCAGGCCCTTGCCCTCTTTGCCGACGGTAGCGATTGCAGTTTTGCCTGCTACCACACCGGCCAGTCCGCCGGTTTTCTTTTTTGGTTTGCCCGTTGTCGATGTCATTTTTCTGATTTCCTAATCAAGTCATCAATTTGTTGTTCATACCGGTGATAATCCAGAACTTCGTACAAACGATCTCGCGTTTGCATTAGGTCCACAACGGTGTCTTGAGTACGTTCTTTTCGAATCGCTGAATACACCCGTTCGGCTGCTGCATTCATTGCGCGAAAGGCGGACAAAGGATACAGCACCATCGCAATGCCTAAGTCACCAAGCTGCTCGGCCGTAAGCAGTGGAGATTGCCCGAACTCTGTCATGTTTGCCAACACAGGCACGCTCAACGCCTGAGTAAATTTTTGGTACTGATCGGCCTCTCGCACTGCTTCAGCGAAAATGCCATCCACGCCCGCCTCGACGTACTTGTGGCAGCGTTCCAGGGTTGCCTCCATCCCTTCGCTCGCCAAGGCATCGGTCCGAGCCATGATGAAAAAGGACTCATCGGTTCGCGCATCGACGGCCGCATGGATTCTATCGACCATCTCCGCAGTATCCACCAGTTCCTTTCCCGGGCGGTGACCGCAACGTTTCGCCGCTACCTGATCTTCAATATGGACCCCGGCTGCCCCCGCACGAGTGAATTCCCGGATGGTTCTGGCCATACTGAAGGCATGTCCAAACCCCGTGTCTGCGTCGACCAACAGAGGTAATTGGGTAGCCCCTACGATTCGCTGGATATCGGCGACCACATCGTTGATGGTGGTAATACCGAGATCTGGCACTCCAAACGACGCATTTGCGACGCCGGCACCCGATAGATAAATAGCCTGAAAACCTGCCTGTTCCGCCATCAACGCACAGTAAGCGTTAATAGTTCCCACTATCTGCAGAGGTTTTTCCAGCTCCAGTGAGTGGCGAAAGCGAGTGCCTGCTGAGGAAATCTGTGTCATAGAAAAGCGTGGATGAGACCGGGGTGGTGATTTCGATTTGTTAATCATTATCGACGAAAAACACGTTGCCAATAGGCCCTCTGAACACCGGTCCACGCGGACAGAAGGCCGGATCGCGAAAAAAGATTAAATCCGGCCTCAAATACCTTACATTTTGGGACTGTTTTCACTAACTTTGAGCGTTTGCGGTCACGCGATCGTTCTCCAGACTATCCCATTTTTCAGCTTTTCAAACTCGATCCCATGTCAACTGCCACGAGTTCCCGAATTCAGTCCGTTGCCCAAAACAAATTCCCCGAGTCCGTAATGCGAAATGCATCACCGGCGCGGCTGTATCACGATGCGATTGCGTTTGATCAAGGGGTCGTTACATCCACGGGTGGTATTGCCACGTCGTCCGGTGAAAAAACGGGGCGTTCCCCTAAAGATAAACGGGTGGTCGACCAAACTTCGATCCACGAGGACGT
>JAAEPL010000539.1 GCA_024232675.1 Planctomycetaceae bacterium | reverse complement strand
GCCATTCTTTCCAAAAGCCACGAGCCCAAATTCCCCTGATGGCAGGCCTGTGAATTCGAACACGCCAAATTGGTTGCAACTGGTTTCCACGACAATTTCACCCTGCTCTACCAAAATGACGGTCGTTTGCGTTACCGGTAAGGGTCGACCTGAAAGGTGGTCAATTTGGTGGATGCGACCACGCAATGTGCCATCGCTGCCTAAGCGAACGGTTTGAGTTTTAATGGTGTCGGCGGGAATCGAATTCACTGAAAATTGGGCAAGCCCCTGCCAGCCAAAGTGAGCTGCCTGATCTATTTCATTTTCATCGAAGGGATAAACTCCGACGCTATTGAACTGTACAAGAGGTGATTTTGCTTGGACTAAATCGCAGATTGGATGTTTGTCGCGATAATTCACGGCGCGGGTGATGATTTTGCGAGGCACGTCGCCGGCGTCCTGGCGATGATTCAGCAGGTTTACACCAAACGCCACAAAGCGGTTCGGGTTGTAACCGACCAAGGTGTAGGCACCTTGCCGGAGTCCAGCGATTTGAAAGGAGCCATTGGGGTTGGTTTGAGTTTGCCCCACTACCATGCCTCGCGATAAGGCAAACAGATCGAGTGGTAGGGAATCGTTGGCACTGTTAAGGATAGTTCCAGTCAAGTCACCACCTTCCCCTAACATCACCCAGTTACTTCTCAGTTTATCCCCTAACACTTGGGTGGTTCCTGCCTCGAACCAACTTGCCAAAGCCGGATCAATGGGGGGCTCTACTCGGTTTGGGTATTGGAAAGGAGTTGGCGTTAATGGGGCAGGTAGCTCTTCTTGGTCTGTGACCTGAGAGATCAGGTTACCGCTCCCGCAGATCACTGTGAGCAAAAAGGCGATCACCATCGATTTGAATTGAAATGCATTCGAGAGTTTCATGAGATTGCACCAAAGATGTGTCTTGGAGCGAGGGATACGAGATTGAAATCTCGCAAAATTGCTACGGCAGCGTTCCTCACCTAATCCCATTAAAGAAGAAGACGACCGCAGAAGCAAATTTTTGTTTGGCAAATTCGTCAACGGGACGGAGTATGAAATCCCGAGTGAAACGCATGGCGAGGCGGATTCCTAAGCCACGCGAGGAGCCGGGGGCAGTGCATCGCTTGCCGGCAATCGCGTCGCCATACGTGGGTTATAGATGCTGGAACCCCACCAATCGGTAAAATCGTCGCCACCTATAACCATGTGTCTATCGTTGCGTTTCTGCAGCAGCGGTTCGATATTTTAGTTTATTACCGTGGTTTCAGGCCCTTGGAAATAACGGGTGTGTTCAAAGTGGGCGTCCGGTTTATGATAAAAGAGGATTCTGGATAGGAGAATTTTGATGTCACAAATGCTTGCGGAACCGTACCACAAAAACCTCGTTATCAGTTTTTTGAATCAATCGATTCAGAACGAGACAGATGTTAAACAGGCCACTGAATTTCTTGAGCATTCTCTTGTGAATTCGACAGAGCCAACCATTATCATCGATTTGTCACGCGTACGGATCATGACTTCCGCGATGATCGGGTCGCTGCTCGCGTTTAAGAAGAAGTGCGACAAGGAGAGGCGGAAGCTGAAAATTTGTGGTTTGACGCCAAACATTCAAGAGGTCTTCGAAATGACTCGCTTGGATAAATTATTCAAGGTGTATTCCGATCGTGATAAAGCGTTGGGCCGGAATGCCCGTTTGAATAGTGGAGGCGTCAAACGCCGTAGGTCATTACGCGAGTGAATTTGGCAGTCGTCTGCAGAATGCCTAGGCTGGGAGAGAACGCAGTTGGTGTTCGAGCAAGCCTATCGAGAGGAACAGCAGTTTCTTTGGGCTCTACGCCGCCCACACCTGCCTCTACGCAGCCCTCACCTGTAATTGGGGTTCTGCTTCTAACGCCACAATGGCAATTCCATTCTTGGTGGCGTAATCGACCATCTCTTGCTGTTCCAAAATAATGGTTTTGCCGGCTTCGATGGCTAACACGTTACCACCAGCTTCCTTGATCGTACGCAGGGTACCGATTCCCACGGTGGGCACATCAAACCGCATATCTTGATTCGGCTTGGCGACTTTGACGATAGTAAAACCGCCGGACGGACACAGTGAACCAGCGCGACGGATGCACTCATCGGTTCCTTCGACGGCTTCTACTGCCAATACAGCCCGGTGCTTGACCACGACGCTCTGTCCAATATCCAAGCCGCCCATCTCTTTGGCGAGTTTCCAGCCAAATTCAATATCGGATTGTTTGGCTTTACTGATTTTCTGAGGCGTCAAATTGCCAGACTTCACGAGTAGCTCCGGTGCAAAATCGGTGGCGGGAACAAAATCGATCCCGTAGGAATGAAAAAGTCGGATGGCGGTTAGCAACATCGCGTCATCGTTACAGTCTTCGGTACGCGTGATCAACTGGCGGTAAAAATGACGCGTGAACGCGAGGTCAGGCATGTGACGCACCCAGGCAAATTTCTCAAACAACGCCGTTTTGAAAATTTTTCCGGCCATGGTGGCGCGGGTGACTCCGCAGCGACGAAAGAAGCGAGCTTGGTGGCCGAGTTTCGCCATGCCGAATTTTTTATATTCCACGCAGTAGGGCCGCAAGGCTGCCTCGTTCGCGTGATTCAAAACACCCACGCAACAGACTTCGATGCCTCGCTCGTGTAACTTGCGAGCGATGGCGACAGGGTAATTTCCCCAGCCTGCAATTAGTCCTAGTCGTTCGGCCATGTGGTGGATCCGATCAGGCGGCCTCAGCGGAATCGTTGTTGCTGAGCCGACCTTCGAGACGGTCGACCTGACGCACAAGCCGTTTGAATTGTTTTCGCATCTCCGGCAATTTAGCTTCGGCAGCAAAGATCTGGAAGCGATCGCGGGCTAAGATCGCCGGCGCACCGACGTAAGTTTGATCGCCAGCCAAGTTGTGCATGACACCCGATTTGGCGCCTAGGATTGCTCGATCGCCAATCGCTAGATGGTCGCCGATCCCAACCTGACCAGCCATCACAACGAAGTTCCCGGTTTGGCAACTGCCAGCGATGCCGACCTGCGAGCAAAGTAGATTGTGTTCGCCGATCTGGCAGTTATGCCCGACCATGACTTGATTATCGAGTTTGCTGCCGTTGCCGATTCTTGTCGATCCGAAGGTGCCTCGATCAATAGTGGTGCAGGCTCCGATATCGGCATCATTACCAATCTCCACGTGCCCCAGTTGCACGCTCAATTTATGTCCGTCTTTTCCAGAGTCATAACCAAAGCCGTGGGCGCCAATCACCGCATTTGCATGAATGTTTGAGCGATCACCTACTTGGGTGTTTTCATAAAGCACTGCATTTGGGTAGATCGATACGTCGCGGCCGATTTGGCAGTTTTCCAATACACAGACACCGGGGTAAATGGTGGTACCGTCGCCGATGCTACAATGATCGCCAATAAAAGCCCCTGGATAGATCGTGACGTTTTCACCTAAGGTTGCAGAGGCACTGATGGTTGCCTTGTCACTAATTCCCACCGGGGTTTTGGGGCTGGTGGGTCGCAAGTGTTGGGCGATCTGAGTGAATGATTTTTGCACGTCAGCACATTGCACTGATGCGATCGGGCAGTCCGTTATCTCTTGCGAAACGAGAGCTGCCGCTGCCCGGCTGTCTGATAGTTTATCCGTGTTTTTTTGGTTGACCGCAAAAGTCAGGTCGCCCTCGCGAGCACCTTCTATGGTTTCTACTCCCGTGATTTCCGTGGTTGGATCACCGACGATCACACCACCAACTAAGGTGGCAATTTGTTCCAGGGTCAACATTTTGCAGGCATCCTTTCCTGAGCGAATGCGACGAATTTGCGCAGTACCTTCAGCATTTTCGATGGTAGTGCATTCGAGGAAGTTAGCCCAAGTCCAGTTTGGTTGCTGTCACCCCCAGAATCGGCATGGGAATCAACGCTCTTGGGGCCAGATTGCCAGAATTGGGAATGCTAGTGCATTGCCAGAGGCATCTTGTAGTCGACGCTGTTGAGCAGGCTCCACCAAACGTCCTGCAGGGCAATTCGGGGATTTTTACTGTTTTTGAGAATAATCGAAGCCTGTTGAACTTCTTCTTTGCGAGCTTGTCGACCCAGTGCTGACTGAATCAGATGCTCGATTTTTTGTTCGCTGGTGAGCGTTTTACTGGAAGCGATGCTCTCCAATTTTTCGGATATTTTTGGAGTCGTTGCCCATTCACTGTCCTTGCTGGGAATGAAGGGCAGAATGTAATTGGGCTGAGCTTTGGCTGTTTGGTCTACTCTTGCCAAAAGACCGGCTGTGAGAGCTTCGCTAACATCGCCTCCCGCATACGCTTGGGCGACGATGGTCAAGGATTGAATCGCTGAGCGTCGATTTTCTAGACGCGAGTAAAAGACGTTGAATTGCGGTGTCTGCCCGAGGAACGGGTTGTGATCGGCTAATTGTTGTTCGCTACCGACCCCTACTAGAAACGCATCGCACGAGGCAATGGATGTGACTAGCCAATCCAAATTGAATTGGTTGGCTGCGAACTGCTCGGCGATTGAGGTCCGCAAAGCCGCCATCTCCGGTGCAATATTATCGTCAATGCCCGAGAGCGGCAGATTCAACATGCCGCCCCACACATGATCAACCATCGCTTCACGAAAATTTTCGGAAACCGTGACTTGTTCGGCTAACAGTGTGCGACGGTCGACCTTGGCCACGAATCCGTTGGTGGAAGGTTGGAAGTTGCCCAACCGTGGAAAGGCGGTGTCCTCCTTGCCGTTTGGCTGCCGATAGGTGGTGGCAGCATCCACTTTCCCTTCTCGACCTAACGGCAAATAGTTGCGGTTAGTCACGAGAAATTGATCCTGAGTCGGCGACACTGCTTCGATGTTGAGTTGCGCGAAAAATGCGTGG
>JAAEPL010000538.1 GCA_024232675.1 Planctomycetaceae bacterium | reverse complement strand
CGGTTTACACGCCAACAGTTTTCAGACGTAATTACAATCACTATGAACGAAGAAGAAATTGTCTACCTGGAAACCCGTATGGATAGGTTTCATGGTCGCTGGCAAGCCATGTCGCGGATTGCCCGCATGGGGATCGTGGCATCCCTTTTCTCCGCTATCGGATTATTGACATGCGGTTTCCAAGCTTGGATTCCGTTCCTCTCGATGCCTTTTTCCGTGATTGGTTTATTGATTGGATTGACGGCTTTCCTGGCCGGCCTCTATCACAATTTACGCCGCGACGGTTTCTGGTTTCCTCTGCTGGGCGTGGTCCTGGGAATGTTGGGTTTATCGATCGCGTTGGCTGGTTGGTTTGGGGTTCTCGAATCGCGTAAGCAAGAGTTGCGTCTTCAGCAGCAAAAAGCGTTTGCTGAAATGCGGCAGCAATTTCTCGGCTCCTGGTTAAAAAATGACGACGATGTGCGGCACGCCATGGAGTTTACTGAGTCGGGAAGTTTACTTTGGACTGGCAACGCTGACCCAGGCGGGCAGGCAAAGCAAGCGGTTGCAAAATTTGACATTCGTAAGTCTGTCCTGGTTGTCTCGCTCAATAACTGGGAAGCTCAAAACAACCGCGCTTTGATTCGTTACACAGTAGATTGGTCCCAGCAAAATGAGTTGCTGTTGGGTCAGCGAAGGTTGATATTCGGAGAAACGGAATTCGATTTAAGCGGAGTTTGGAAACGAAAATCAAAACCGCGGGAACTGACGAAACTGGAACAGGAAATTGCCGGTTACCAGAAGACGCTGGCAAGTTTAATAATGCAGGAACGCCGAATCGCGACGCTGTCCACTAAATTTGAGGAGAGCCGTCAACAACTTTTGACGGATCTCCAGCCTTATGCGGATGGGAAATCCCCTGACGATCAATGGAATGTTTGGGCGCAAGAATTGGCATCGTTGCGTGAGCAATTGGACTACCTGCAAAGTCGCCAACCCAAGTTGAAGCAGGCAATCATACGTCTAGAAGCTGCCATCGACCGCAAAATGAGAAAAGTGAAGCTGGACGAAGTTCGGATTGATCACCAGCAACTAGCAGAGTTGATTTTGACGACCGAGCGACTGGACGAAGAATTAAAAATACTGAAACAGCAACCGTCGGTGGAAGAAGTAATTTTG
>JAAEPL010000537.1 GCA_024232675.1 Planctomycetaceae bacterium | reverse complement strand
CAAACCGCCAGTGATAGGTGAGGCCGTCGAAGAGGAAAGCAGGGGTCGCGGCAATCGCAACTCAGGCGGCTTCGGAGGCGGTGGTGATTTAGGCGGAGGTGGTGGCGGAGGCATGACGGTGCCTGGAAACTCGAAACGTGGACGTGTTCCCGGACAACGCAGAAGCAACCGCAACACAGGTGGGCAGAGCGGCAACTCTCGTTCCGAACCCGAACGCTCACCACGCGAGACTCTTGATTACTACACAGGTGAATATGGTGATCAATTCGTGAAACGATACGAAATGCGTCGCTCACGACAATATTACGGCTCCATTATGCAAGCCATTGCGGAAAGTGTCGAAAACGGCATGGACCCCGAGGAAGAAGCGGACAGTTCAGCCAACCAACGAAGCCAACTACCTGGTGGTGGCGATTTTGGAATGATGGGTGGCGGTGCAACTGGTCCCCAGAACAATCGCCGCTCTTCACGGAATCGCGATTCGGATGACAGCGACTACGAGGCTGATCCCACATCACTGGCCCCTGGTCTGATGATGGTAGGGGTAGGTAATAAATCTCAATTGCTAAACAACGCTCGCAATCTGAATCTTGATTTAATCGTTGTGTTTGAGGTCAAAGTCAAACACACCGAAAGACGAAATGGCGACAGCTCTACTAAATCCAATACCCGCCTGATGCTTTACTCGGTGAAAACCGGCGAAGCACTCGACACCGGCTCAAAGTCGCTTAGCAACTTGGCGGTCGCTTCGGCGCGAGAAAAAGGCCGTGATGATCCTGTCGAGCTAGAGCTAGATAAGGTCTTTGCGGAAATGGCGGATAAGGATTACAAATCGAAAGAGTTGCCATCCAGCCTCGATTCGGATATCGCCAACAAGCGGTACCAGTACTTATTGAAGAAAGAATACGAGAATCCACTGCCCATCTTGATAGAAATCAAATTCTATCAAGACTCAGGGTTCGTCACCAAAAACGATTACATTGCAGCCTGCGAGCAATTACTAGGTGACACAGAAGCTCAAGATTTAATCGACGGAAATCTTAAACAACAAGAGCGTGCGCTTGAAAAATATTTACCCGGTAAATTCGAGGTCGATCTTGAGTCCTCCAATGAGGAGAGCTTCCGTTAAGCAACGGCCATTTTTTATTGACCCATTCACTCGCGGGCTCAGACATTGAGTTCGCGAGTTTTTTTATGCCGTCAGGTTGACGCCTGGACAGAATTTTTCAGACATAACGTTGCCATGGTCCAGTCAATATATTTGGAAAGATGTTCCACGGGGGCAGCTTCCCATTTGTCTTCATAGAAACCGATCAGACTCAAGCCGGCTCGCAATTGCCCTCCGATCTGGTCTTCCAACGTATGCCCATATTCCAGCGGCTCGCCAAGCTCCATCAATTCCTTAACTTTCGCCGGAGGCAAATGCTCGCGATCAGAAAACGGGATCGCGTACTTCACCTCCAAATTCCCACTTTCCATTTCCCAATAATCGAAGAGAAAGAAGAGCGGGTTGACGAAACCGCTCATAATTCGCCCCTCCGGTTTCAGCACACGACTGGCTTCTTGCCACACCGGATTAACGTCCGGTACGAATCCGTTGGAACAAGGATGCACGATGACGTCAAAACTTCCGTTGGCGAAGGCTGCCAGATCACTCATATCCCCCTGCACGCATTGGATCTCCAATCCCTCACGCTGGGCGACCTTTTCATCTTGTCCCAGCTGTTCCGAAGAATTATCGAATACGGTTACCTGGGCACCCGCAGCGGCGAGTATGGGACCTTGTTGCCCGCCCCCACCTGCCAAACAGAGCACGCTTGCGCCTTGAATATCTCCAAACCAATCTCGTGGTACCTTTTTCTGGGGTGTCAGCACAATGTCCCATGTACCTTGCTTGGCGGCCTCAATGACTGCAGATGAAACTGGCACCGTCCATTGGTTACCAGACCGTACCTGTTGGTCCCAAGCCTGCCGGTTGTAATTCACAATATCCATAAATCTCCCTAACTTTCACCTCTCCCAAGCCTCCGGCTTCAGACAGTTATTTACTCTCGCGAAATAACGCGATACTTGATGTGAATCCGTGCAGAAAATTCTCTTCACTTACGGGGCCGATTTCACCAGCCGCGAAAAAACCGGCAGTTGGTATAGAACCCACCACCTCTCTCAACAATCCCGAATCATGATGCGCTCCAGAGAACATTCGGGTTCCGCGACCATTGCAATTAAACATCAGTGCAGCCTGATGAGGAGACGCCGCTTTAGAAACAGCGTCGCTTAACAAAAACTTCAATTCTGCGTGCGCAGAATCTTGATCTCGAATCTGAAACTGCACAGTCTGCCCAAGTCGAACATACTCTGCAATCGCAATCATGCCGGTCGCTTCATCAATTTGCAACAGGTTACGAATTAGAAAATCACCTTGCTTGGGGCGATCGATATATTCACTGATGACACGCCCAATTTGAAGACCCTGATTCACTGCCTGTTTCTCATGGGTCGGTAAAGACTGGAATATCGCGTGCAGTTGAGACAGGGCAGAACGCCCGCCGAGCTCGTAAATTTCATTGCGTTGAGCTTTGGTAATCACAAATGGGTGCCCGATAGGGCGACATCCTTGTGAGACAACGCAATCAACGTCAAAGCTCCCATCCATTCTTACCAAAACAGCGCCGCGATCGAACACGCGTGTTCCAAGTATTAAACGCGCCTCACCCGGTTGAGTCGCACCACTGGCAATCCCCCCCATCACCGGCACGCCACTTCGATCTTCATTCATGCGTTGCAGAAAAACATCCATTGGAAAACTAAAGGGGTCGGCGACTGTAAAAACGACCGAGTCATCCGCCCAAGTTCCGGTCAACCCTTGCTCCCAACCTTCGAAAGCAGCATCGTCCCCAAGGCTACGAAATTCCAAGTGACAAGTATCTAAATGAGGGCTATCCAGGCTGGCCACCCATATTGAGATGGAAGGCTGCCACTGCAGCTCATATTGGTTCGCAACAATCGACTCGCCGCTGCAGCCAATCACCTGATCTGTGCCTAGGCGGTTCACAAGTTCCTCAGCGGCCGCCTCAATGGAGAGCCCAGTCGCCGTATCATCCGTAAGGTACTCACAGGAGAAAAACACAAAGGCGATATCGATCGAAGCGTCGATGGTATCCATGACGGCGCCACAAGCCTCATCGATCGCGATACGGAAATCTGGGTTCGTGGAAAATGCTGAGGCAAATTGCATGCGAGTGCCTATCACAAAAAACTTAAACTTCTCCCAACCAAAATTTGGAAGCCTAGATAATACAAAGATATTAGGGCAACGAAAACCAAGCCGCTTAGCGTTTTGGAGCACGCGTTTCACAGCAATTTTCAGACCGACGAAACCAGAAACGCTCAAAGGACGAGGTGGGCCCAAAAAATTCACTAGGATTTTGGGATGGGAGCCCCTTGCCATCCGCAGTATGAGATTTGTTAAACTGGACCAACCACTCTGGCAACAATATTTTGGGAACCTTGGAAAAGATGGAACTCGCAGAAGCTGTACGAAGCGTCATTCGAGATCGCAAGACCGAAAAGGTCATTGCAGAACCGCTGAATCCTGTGAAATACACTGCGGAGCAGGTAAATTCAGGGGATCAAATCGTAAAACAAGCCATAGCCGATAGCGGCTGGGCACCCTTTCACTACGATCGACGGCAGGATGGACTAGCTGAACCTTGGCGAGCTTGGTGGTTAAACCAAGCCAACTGCCAAAGCTTAGCGGCAATATTGCCGCAACTGATCCCAGACCTTAAACCCGGCAATAAAATGCCCGGGCTTTTGTCGGGCTGCGGAAGCCTGACGCTTTTTACTTGGCTGCCTCAGCCAAACGAAGCAGGCGTAGAATCGAGCAAACGGGAACGTATTGATCGCGAGCACTTAGCTGCCACAGCCGCCGCGGTGCAAAATTTCTTGCTGCTACTAACGGCCGAGGGAATCAGTAACTATTGGGCGAGTGGCAGCTTGATCCAGAACCATCTCTTTGGCACCTTAAAAATACCCCAAGAGCAGATCCTCGCTGCCGCGATTTTTGCTCACTATCCGCACCCTTTAAGTCCCGTGGAGGTGATCGCCGGGAAACATCGCAAGCGACGCTCACCGAACACAGCGTGGTTACAGGATGTCTCCATTGACGTATGAATGACCAACCAAAAACGCTCTACCGCGTCTCGCGATTCAAGATACACTCGCCGTTAAAGACGGCATCTTTACTGAAGAGTAATCCGATGAAGGAATTGTCTTTCCTCCTAACGAAGATTATCACGGGGACCGTTTTGGTATCGTCCAAGTTTTTGCCGAAAATAACAATTCCGCTTTTGCAACACACGGCCTCACATGAAGGCAACTAAAGTCCACTATCAATCCAAATTCAAAACAGTCGCAATCGACTAGGCCAGACTAGCTGACTCCAATTCAGCAACCTGACTTTTCAAGTCTTCAATGACCTGAGATTGGTTTTGAACGAGCTCATTAACGGCGTTAAACTCATCACCGACTTCTGACCAGAAGTCGTTATCTCGAAAAGCTAAACTGCCCGGCTTTTCTCCCTGCGCGAGTTCTCGCATAACACGTCTCAAACGTGCAACAGGTCCGACAAAACGGTTGCTAAAACGCACCGTATCTAAAGCGAAAGCGGGAAAAAGTGAGAGCATGATGACAATGAGCAACAACATGCTGGAACCTGATGCCGTCAAACGATCCATGATTGCTTTGTCAGGATTCCCCAACAGCATTTGCAGGATCGACATACACAGTAACGTTCCCGCAAAAAAAACACACCAATGCATAAGAACGCGTCGTACCAGCGTCCCCTGAACACAAGAATCAACCCAATGCTGTTTTCTTAATCTCTTAGACATTCGACACCCTTAAAAAATCACCAGTGCATGCCCTGAAACCTTGAACTCCTCGGACCTAGAGACAACGCCTTCCCAGCCCAATCATGCATTAAAAGACTAGCTAATTATTTTCCGAAAGCGGCCGTTTCAAAAATCAAAATGAAATTCTTAGCGGTTTTATCGCCACCTGTTATGCGGGTCATGGTCGCTGTAACGATTACTTGAATTGCTCAAAGAAGTCACACCAGCGCAGGCAATCAAGCGGACCGACACAAAATGAAACCGGCGGTCGGGTAGCTCAAGAGGATCTAGCTCAGAGACTGATCGCATTGGCAGATAAATCCTCAGTGCTTGAGGAATGCGCATGGAAAAACGGATGGTTGGCCCACCCGTTCAGCAATGTTTTAGTTTCGCGTCGACTACGCGAAAGGCGTTCGTTTACGAACGTCTTAACGGGCCAACTTGCGGGCCCTTTGGTTGCGGCGCTCGGCTCGCAAACGTGCTCGGCGTTTTGTTTCGCTCGGCTTTTCGTAATACTCGCGGCGTCGCATTTCTTTTTTGATACCGCTTCTCTCGACGATCTTACGGAAGCGTCGAACAGCCTCTTGAATGGACTCTTTTTCTCGTACTTGCAACTTTACCATGGTTTCTCCGGGTCGTTCCCTCCTATGTCAGAGGCAGTTTAATTCATCGGACCAACGCCGCTGTTACTGAACGGACAATCCGAAATTGTTCCCAAGGAAAGGAAATTCCCCCTTGGAAGGGATCGAATTGTAGTGACTTTACCCTGCACATGTCCACCCAAACCCGGAAATTTAGTGCCTTTTCGCCCGTGAATGAAGGATTTCCCAATGCCAATTAACCCGCATAACTACCAATACTTGCCAAACAACCGACCATTGAGGTCTTTCCTAAATTGGCTAACCAACACAATACCACGCGAAAAAAGCCGACTCAGACGAACTCGACCAACACCCGATTTCAAGGATGTTCCGGTATTGATGCCTCTCTTGTTGATGGGAAACGACGATTTTGCTCGGCCAAGAAGACCAACACGCGACACTCAAACTGATTGATCAGCGACAAGATCAGCTGCTTGAGGACCTCGAACGCTTGAATAGGCAGATCTTGGACATTATCGACGTTTACACCACGAATCGGCCTGATACCGCTCCCTCCCAGGCCGATCTGGCCGCTTGAGCAAGCCGCGTGGGCCCCTAAAGCCGTCTCGAGGGTTGCTGCTCTCGCCCGCGATGCATTCTCTTTTTGCGTGTCGCATCCACTCTATTCGTCCAGATTTCCTGAGTGTCGAATCGCCAGGTACAAACGCACGCCGAGAAACACGCTGGCAATGCAACCCGATATCCCGAGCAAGGACAGGTTCCTGATACCCATCCAAGAGCTGTTTGCGAAAAGCAACGGTGGTACCTCGCGGCTCAGCATCAATGAGGATCCCAAAAACAACGCACTGGTCATCATGCCTAATACCAAACGGTTGACCGAGGGACCCAATCTTCGATGGTCGAGGTGCACATCGAATTTGCCTCGCTTCATCTGCTCAAGAATACTGCCGATCGTCTGGGGCAATGATTCAGCCAACTGCTCCATCTGCATGTAAAGCCGTCGAACTTTCCGCGCTTGGCGGGCAGGACTGAGGCGGCGCATCAGCAATTTCCGATGAAACGGCTTCATGATCCCCATCAGACTAAACTGTGGATCCAACAGCCTGCCCGTCCCCTCGAGCTGGATCAACACCTTGATCAACATGGCCGCTTCACCGGGCAGTGTAATATGGAACTTTCGCACAATGGAAACGAATTCATTAAGCGCAGCGCTCATGTCAAAACTCGACATACTTTGCATGGAGAAGTGGGCCACAAAATCAGCCACCTCCGCAGACAATTCCCCTTCGTTCAAATCCATCGGACAAGAGCCAACGCGTTTCACCAGCGCTACTAGCAAAACCACATCGCTATTCACAATTGCCACCAACATGGCTTCTATGTCTTCTCTTAACTGCTCGCTAATTCTGCCCACCATGCCATAGTCCAACAGGCCAATTCGCCCGTCCGGCATGATCATAATGTTGCCGGGATGAGGATCCGCATGATAGAGCCCGTCATCAAATATCATTTGCAAATAGAGGTTTGCTCCGTTGCGTGCGGTCTCCGATAAATCGAGCCCCCCATGACCTTGAACATTCAGCTGCGCGCTCAAATCGTCAGGCGAGGTCATGTCGGTTAATTTGAAACCTTGCATTAATTCCATCGTGAGCATTTTCTCACTCGAAAATTCAGGAAAGACTTCCGGCACTTGGACGACTTTTGAATGTTCGAATTTTTTTGCAAACTGCGTTTGGCTTCGCAACTCAAGTCGGAAATCTAACTCGCGCGGTATCGTTCGCGCCATCTCAGCAACGAGTGCCTTCGGGTGATACGGCCGAAACTCCTCAGAACGCTCCGCCATTTGAGCAAGCCCTGTGAGGATATCCAAATCGGTAGCAACCGAATGCTCAATGCCGGCGTGCCGCACCTTCACGATCACATCACGACCGTCGGTTAACTTAGCTAAGTGCACTTGGCCAATGGACGCCGAAGCGAGGGGCTGGGGGTTAAAACTAAGAAAGATCTCCTCCAGCGGTCGAGCCTGTTCGGACTCAATAATCTGTTTGACCTTATCAAAGGAGTCGGCAGGAACCGCGGCTTGAAGTTTCGCCAGTTCGGAGGCAAGTTCTACTCCGACCAAATCAGGTCGTGTGCTGAGCAATTGCCCGAACTT
>JAAEPL010000536.1 GCA_024232675.1 Planctomycetaceae bacterium | reverse complement strand
TCGTAGATCTCGGTAAGTATAAAAACAAACAGGGTCGCGATGCCAACCAAAGTGATCACTGCGATCATCGCTGTAATGATCGGAACTAATGCCGGTTTTAGGAAAGACAATGTGGAGGCAGCGCTTGGGCCAAACATGGCTAGAAGCAAACTGGCGATCGTTAGGCCAAGCAGCACGAGGATACCGCCTTTTTTGGCTCCCTCGTAATCGGACATGCTCGGCGCCATGTGGCTGCCCACGCAAATCACCAAATACAAGAACAGCCAAAGGCGAAAGGTTGCCAGGTGCGATGGTCGAAAAAGTCCTGAGAAAAGCGATTTCAGTGCTGCTTCTACCTGCTCCCAAAGCGGCAGGTCTGGCAGCGGAGAGAAGAGGGCGGCTCGCCCAGTCTCGGGAAAAAATATCATCAGCAGCAACAGCAAGATAGCCGTGCCCCCCAGCAAGGGAGCGATGCCAATAAAAAATGTGCCGATTTCCTGATAACGGTTCCCGCGTGTGTAAGTATGCGTGACGTAGCCCAAGCGACCTGCTTTTTTATCGGGCTTGAAGAGGGCCATGTCGACGATTTTATGCTGGAATATCGCGCACATTAGCGCATGGCTTAGTTCGTGGATAGGGGTTCCCAGCCAACCGGTTAACATGACCGAATTCCACCCGAATCTGCGGGCTAAACGCTGTTGCATTAACCACTCAAGCAAGTGAATCACCCAGGTAAAGAAAACCAATGGGGCAATACCGCCAATCAGTAAAAGCAGGGCCGGCCAAACACTATCGGTGAAAATGTTGGCGAAGAGAGGCATGGCGGGTAGCACTGAGAGACGCGGGAAAACAGCCCTTTAAGCCTAACGGCTCTGCCCCGATTGGTAAAAGGCCTTCCGCCGCTTAAACTTTTCAATTCGAGATTTATCGAACCCCAATACGCAATGCATTGCTTTTCCGGCGTGATGTTCCCGGAAAAATCGCTTTTACCGTCTAAGCAGGTTCCTGACACGATAGTTTTCCTCACCATGATTCAACAAGTTCAACCCAAACGCGAAGACTTAAAGCCGGGACAAGTGTTGTGCGAATTCTGCACTGCGAAGTGTTGCCACTACTTTGCTTTGCCCATCGAAAAACCAATCTGCTTTGAGGATTTTGAATACCTCAGATGGTATTTGCTGCACGAGCGAGCCTCGCTTTTTACGGAAGATGGCATTTGGTTCTTGCTGGTTCACACGGTTTGCAAGCATTTGCAGAGCGACTATCGATGTGGGATATACGAATCCCGTCCCCTGATTTGTCAGTCTTACACGACCGATGAGTGTGAATACGATGACGGATGGACCTATGAGCAATACTTTGAAACGCCTGAGCAAATCGCCGAGTTTACCGACGCTCTATTTACGGAGCCAGGCGATGAGAACTTTCGCTCGCCGCAACCACCCCTTTTACCCATTCTAGGCTAGGCCCGAATTTCCGATGAAGAATCAGATTATTAAGCCCAAGACACTAAAAGGCTTTCGCGATTTTTTACCCCAGGTCATGATGCCGCGTGAGGCCATCATGGAAACCGCGCGCCGCATTTACCGTTCCTATGGCTACGCCCCTATCGATACACCGACGTTGGAGCATCTCGAGATCCTCACGGGAAAAGGGAGCGAAGAGACTGATCGCCAGATGTATCATTTCATCGACCACGGCAAACGTGCGGTGGGAATGCGGTTTGATTTGACGGTTCCACTGGCGCGGTTTGCAGCTCAACACATTGAGCAATTGGGCACGCCATTCAAACGCTATCACATTGCCAATGTTTGGCGTGGTGAGAATACACAAGCCGGTCGGTATCGAGAATTCGCTCAGTGTGATTTTGATACCATCGGAACGACTTCCATCGCGAGTGATGTCGAGTGTGTTTTGGTCATCAATGATTTACTTCGAGCCATTGGGTTCCAGGCTTTCACCATTCGAATCAACAATCGGAAAGTGCTGAATGGGTTGTTGGAGAAATTTGAGCTCCGCGACAAATCGACAGAAGTCTTACGAGCAATTGATAAATTTGAAAAAGCAGGTCGAGAGAAGGTGGTCGCAGAGATTAAGGCATGTGGTGGAACGGAAGCACAGATTGACCAGATTCTTGAGCTCGTGGCGATTAAAGGCCGGCCCTCCCATGTGTTGGAACGACTTGGCGAATTAGCTCAGGGAAACGATTTGGCTGAGCTGGGCTTTAGTCAACTATCGGAGCTTTGTGGTTTAGTGAAGCAAGCCGGTGTATCGGAAGAGAACTTTTCGATTGATCCTTCCATCGCCCGTGGCCTCGATTATTACACTGGCGTAGTTTTTGAAACCTCTTTGGATGATGATCCGGGCATTGGCAGTATTTGCTCGGGTGGTCGCTACGATAATCTGGCTGAGCTATATACCAAACGTGAATTACCGGGCGTTGGGGCATCTCTGGGGCTGGATCGTCTGTTGGCGGCGATGGAGCGGTTGGGAATGATTCCAGCTGTCAGCACGCCTGCGGATGTCATGATTTTACAGTTTGATGGCCAGTATCTCGGACACTATTTAGCCATGGCATCTGAGCTGCGGAAAGCTGGACTAGGGGTGGAAGTCTATCCCGATGCCAAGAAAGCAGGGCAGCAGTTCAAGTATGCTGATAAACGCGGATTTCAGGCCTGCATCGTCGCGGGAGAGACCGAGGTGGAGTCGCAAACCGTCCAGTTGAAGTGGCTCCAAGACGGGGTCCAAACTGAAGTGGATGTATCCCAAGGCACTACCGCCCTCGTCAACGCGTTGCGGCAACGCATCGATAAATCCTAATCCAGCCATCGCAAACTGACTTTTTAGGTTGGTTCCCGAGGGAGTGGCTGAAATTTCGCGCGATCCAATAGCAGCATTTTTATAACGGCGTGTTATAATACAGAGGCCCAATTAAACAGGACTGGAACCTATGAGCTTACTTGCCGTCAATTATCTCTTTGCTGATATCCTGGTCGTTCTACTGACCATGCTAGGGTTGCTGTCGATTTGCATCCCAAGACCCCGCAAGAAATTTGAGGCCGTCGACAAACGCAAAAAACTGGTTCGTCGCAAACCGTCTGGCAATGCGACCAAGCGTTAATCTTACAGCGGCATTATTGACTCGTTATTTGGCCAACGTCTTTTGCCTTGCGGCCAACGCCAACTTTATTTGAACGGCCAAGGCGAGTCCGCCAAACAGAAGAACCGAGTAAACCGTGTTGCCGAGCAGCGTCCATTTCAAAAATGGTAAGCCCATGATGAACGCGGTCCCCAAGCCTTCCCAAGTCGTGGGGTACCAATTGGTAAAGTACCAAACAGCGAGCGTGGTCAGTACGTAGAAATTAACAGCAGCTAATCCCGCAAATCCCAACACGCCTGTCGCACATTTAAGAGCATCATCTTTCCAGCGACGCAAAAGCAACCCACCCAAGATCGGTAAAAGCAGGGCTGCGTAAACGACCAGAGCAACACGCCATTCGTAGAATCCGATCAGCGAATCAGCCATTAGCATCCCCGTCACCATAGCACCGATACCGAGCATCTGGCGGTGCAGTAGAAATCCCGCGAACATGGCAATCGCCATGACCGGTTTGAAATTGGGAAGATCGATCGTCAAGCGACTAGCGAGAATCAAGATGACTACGCCAGCAGCAATTAGGCATTCGATTGCCAATGAGCGATTGGGTTGAGCCGGATGCTTGCTGAATTTATTCATTGTGATTGATCACCAGATGGGGATTCACTGTCGAGTTCGTATTTTCCAAGGCTCCATTGTACGCTATCACCCGGGTTTAGTTGATAGACCCCTGAGCCACGCTTGGCAAGGTTGTTATTTACATAGTAGATCCACCAATTCTTGCCATTTTCACCGCCTACTACTCCGTTAATCGACTCCACAAATGCGGTTTCGCCCTTCCCTTTGTAGGTAATCTTGAAATCTTCTTGTTGACTTGCTGCGACTAAAAGATCCAGAACGGTTAGTGCCTCACGGCTAGTCACTTCTGCTTTGATCTCAGATTTTTCGCTATCTCCGAAATTAATCGTAAGTGAAAAATGGGAATCGTCGGTTGCATTGGCAGCGTTTTTCGCCGACGAGGGAGACGTTTGACCGCAACCCAGCGTACAGGCGACAAACGAGGCCACGATAATTAGGCGAAAGAGGCTCATGATGGGAAGGAGGTTCCGCTGGGGTATGTGGCAAAGAACTGGCATTTTTATATGCTGTTGGCTGGGGTTAGCCAAGTAATGATCGTCAAATAAGGATCGATGAATTGTCCTCTGTAAAAATCTCGGAAATCGGTGATAACGTCAAGTTGTTTTTGCTGGATATGCCCGGCAAAAACGCAAATGTTTTGACCGATGAGGTTTACAACGATTTAGATCTCGCCTTGAGCGAAGTGGAAGCTGAGCCGCCACGTGGGATTGTCTTGGCGACCGGTAAACCGTCGATCTTTGTAGCCGGTGCGGATCTGGGAAAAATTTCTAGCAATATCGACTGGCCTGACGAAGCAATTTTTCAATTTTGTGACCATGGTCGCAAAATCATGAGCCGTTTCAGTGAAATGGAAGAATGCGTCAGCGTAGCTGCCATCCATGGCGTTTGCGTGGGTGGAGGCCTCGAGCTTCCGCTATGGTGCGACTGCCGAATCGCTTCGGAAAACCGTCGCACCTTATTGGGATTACCGGAGGTCAAATTAGGCTTGATTCCGGGATGGGCGGGTACGGTCAGGCTGCCACGCTTGATTGGCTTTGAACCGGCTGTGGATTTAGCCATGAGTGGAGACCTCGTGACAGCCGCTGAGGCGATGGAGTTAGGTCTGGTCTCACTGGTGGCTCCCGAGGAGATGCTGATTCAAGCGGCGTTGCAAGTGATTGACCGAGAACATTACACCGAGGGCTTTCTGAAACGTCGTGAGGAGATGAAAGGCCACGTGCGGCGTAAAAAACCCAAGTCGCTTAAGCAATTTCGGGCCGCTGCCAAAGAGTCCATTCAGGCGAATCAAGATGCTGGCTGCTCCGCGGCCACTATTCTTACCGAACACATGCTGAACACGATGAAAGTCCCGGCTGAGGAAGCCATGCTCAGCGAATCAAGAGCCTTTGCTGATGTCTGGGGAAGCGAAGAAAATCGGGGCCTGCTGCACTATTTCTTTGTCGATGAGAGAGCTAAAAAAATACGCCCCAATTTCGATGGGGAACCGCCACGAATTGAAACCGTGGGCATCGTCGGAGCGGGATGGATGGGTTCTGAAATTGCTCGCTTGGCAGCTGGAGCCGGTTTCCAACTTAGAATTTATGACGCCGATGAACGCTGTACGCAAAAATTGACAGAAGAAATAACTCAGCAGTATGGAGGGCAGGCAACGGGCATCGCTTCGCTCGAGGAATTGGCTGGATGTGATCTGGTCATCGAATGCATCGTGGAAAAACTCAAAATCAAACAGAGTTTGTTTGAGCGGATATGTGACGTGGTGGCGGAGGATACGCTGTTGGCCACCAATACGTCCACCATTCCCGTCAGTGACATTGCGAGTGCGGTAACCCACCCCGAACGTTTGGTCGGTTTGCATTTTTGTTGGCCCGTGGACCCTGTCAAATTAGTTGAGATCATTCGCAGTGAAGCGACCGATGACAAAACACTGAATGTAGCAATCGGCCTGGTGAGGAAATTTCGCAAGACGCCTGTTGTGGTTGCCGATCGACCGGGCTTTGTTGTCAATCGCATGTTGTGCCCCGTTATTGACGCGGCGCTGGGAATGCTACAGATGGGCATTGCGCCAGAACGCATCGATCAACTGGTGCGGGAATTCGGTTTTACTGTCGGTATCCTTGAGATGATCGACTTCATTGGCGTCGATACCATCATGTACTCAGGCGAGACATTTCTCCGTTCGTTCCCCGATTTGATATCCCTTACCCCCATTCTTCCCGTGCTAGTGAAGCGGGGTCGGCTGGGACGAAAAGCCGGAAAAGGCTTTTACCGTTATGACGCCATCGACGGCCCTCCCATTCCTGACCCTGAGGTTGCTGAGTTACTCAAGCAATACGAGAAAGAGCCTCAGACACTTACCGATGAAGAAATCTTGGCAAGGGTTTTAGATCCTATGGCACGAGAATCCCAGCGGATCGTGGAGGATGGAGTGGTGCAAGATATTCGCGACGTGGATCTCTGTTCGGTCTTGGGGACCACTTTCCCCCGCAAACGC
Organism: Planctomycetaceae bacterium; assembly: GCA_024232675.1. Taxonomy (GTDB): domain Bacteria; phylum Planctomycetota; class Planctomycetia; order Pirellulales; family Pirellulaceae; genus CAJQPP01. The sequence continues at coordinate 1,358 of JAAEPL010000536.1, read as the reverse complement.
GGCGGAGTTCTTTTTTGGTCCGAGACAATAAATCGCAACGGTTCTGAAGCCTAAGAGCAAGTGCAGCGGAGCCGGTAGCACGGTTTGTCCCTGTTTCAGCTGGTGCGAACGAACCGAAGGATCCGTTGGGGGCGGCTGGAGTCTCAGTCGCTAAAACGGGTTACCGAATCGAGAGTTAAAGGTCGTTGGAATTTACGGGTATCCCCCGGCCTGATTTTTCTTTGTGACCCTGTTGTTTTTTACTCGATGCTGTCTTGAAACATTCCTCACTCCCAATCAATCAGCATTCTCCAAGCGTTGGCGGTTTAACGCGGGACGTCTCTTTGAAAATGGTAGCCGCGTTCGCGGCCATTTACTTGATTTGGGGAACAACTTATTTGGCGATGGCTATCGCTGTGCAGACCATTCCGCCCTTTATGATATCGGGAGCTCGGTTTGTGTTTGCGGGACTGCTGTTACTGGGGTTCTTGGTATTCCGTGGTGTGCCGCTTCCTAGTTACCGCCAATGGAAATGGGCGGCGGTCATTGGAACCTGCCTGATGGTGGGCGGTAACGGATTAGTGATGTGGGGTATTCAGGAGATTCCTTCGGGAGTTTGTGCCGTCATTATCGCGACGATGCCTTTATGGATGACGGTATTTGATTGGTTATTCTATGCGGGGCCGCGACCTACTTGGCGTGTTGCAACGGGCTTGCTGTTGGGGCTGGTCGGAATTGTGTTACTGATAGGCCCCAAAGAGTTGATGCTGGGGGAAGCGGTCCTGCACTTGCCGAGTCTGTTGGCGGTGATCTGTGCACCGATTTTCTGGAGCTTGGGATCACTTCATAGTCGGCGAGTCGATTTACCGAAGAACGTCTTCATGGCGACGGGAGCCGAGATGATCTGCGGCGGTGCGGTGCTATTGGCAATCAGTGTCGTGATGCAGGAGCCTCGCCAAATTGATTGGGCAGGCGTTTCATGGAACTCTGCGTTCGCGGTTGTCTACCTAACGATTTTTGGTTCCCTTATCGCACTCACGTCTTATATGTGGCTTTTGAAAAATGCCGTAGCTTCTCGCGTGGCGACTTATACCTACGTCAATCCAATCATTGCGGTATTCCTAGGGTGGTTGGTTCTCGACGAAATAATTACTGGGGAGACTCTTTTGGCGACCGCGGTGATCGTTTCCGCGGTTGTCATGATCGTTAGTTGGAAGCCAGTCGCACGGCCCAAGGCGTAGTGCAGGGCAGGCGTTTGCTTACTGGTTTTAGCGATGGCATCCGCAATGTTGGCCGGGGATGATGGTTTCCTGACAATGCACGCAACAGGGCCCTCGCTTGACGGGTTGTGGTCGCGGACGGGCTAAGGCCTCCTCATA
>JAAEPL010000535.1 GCA_024232675.1 Planctomycetaceae bacterium | reverse complement strand
CGAGTTATTGGCCGCTCCCCATGCTCACCCCGCAACGCTTCGGGTAGTGGTTGAAAGTCCTACAGATCTGATGAGGGACGTCCCAACAGAAGCCGCACAGGGCGCGCTCATTGAACAGACTGTTTTTGCCGCGGAACGCAAAGTTTTCCAGGTGGCTACCGAGCAAGCTAACTTGCTAGTGCTCGCCGATTACTATGATCGCAACTGGAAAGCTTACCGCGTTGAAAAAGATCGACAGATAGAACTCCCCACCGTCAGAGTAAACCGGGTCCTGACAGGCATCGTCGTCCCGGCGGGGATGCATACTATTACCTATCAATACCGGCCCAGCCAATTTTACTGGGGGGTCGGCATCAGTTTTCTGGCGTGGGGGTTGCTGGGGGTTAGTTGGATTTGGATAAATCGCTTTCATCCAAATTGGGTGTGACATCCGCGTCGCTCTGGCCGGGCGCCGTGCGATTGCGAATCGATGAACTCCCCGTCAAGTGATCTCCCTCGGGTACCGTTTGATCGTCCCCTCCGGCTGCCTTGGGCGGTTGGAAGTTATGGTAACGGCGACTGCAAAGCTCTCGGAATGCTTCTAATCGATTGACTTTCTCGTCTTCCGTAGCGAACACTTTCTCAAGTGTTTGATTGAGAAAGTTGTTGGCCAAATCCCAGACGGGTTGGTCTTTTTCCAGATACTTCGCCACAAACAATTGATCTTCCGGATCGATGGAAGTGTCTTTTTTGGACACGTTAGTTCTGACGTAGGAGAGGTCCTGAAAGGAATCAGGAAACAACCGCTCTAGACAGATACAGGCCTCGTCGAAACGCTCGATTGGAAAGACGTAAGCCTGCTCAGTAGCCATTGCAGTTTTGATTAATGTCATGTCGTCAAACGAGCGACCGCCATTCAGGAAATAGACCTGACTGTTGGTTTGGGGATGAGCGTTACCATTAATTAATTCCTCTTCGGCAAAATCTCTGAAGGACATGCGTTGCGCGATACAGGCAACTTCCTCAAAGTTTCGATGAAAGAAGTAACGGGAGATGAATCGCTCAACAGGATCACGGACAAAACTAATCGCCATGACTTTGGTATCAGCCTGATCATAAGGCAAATCTAGCGATAATTTGTGATCCGAAAAACAGCGTAGCCAAGGATGGCAGCGCACAATTTCACTGACATCCTCGCAGGTGTACTGCTTAGTCTCGAGCAGCGAATTTGAATTATAAAAGCCCTCTGCGAAGTTTCGGTTGAAAAGCTGCCGCAGGGTACTACCGCCAGCCTTGGGCACATGTACGTGCAGCCAAGTCATGGACTGGTCTGATTTCTCTATTGCTTGCATACCTGTATTATCACCTGTGACAGCGGAGGCGGCAATATCGATCATGAATCACCGCGTGCATACCTCACAACTGCCTCGATTTTATCATCCATTAGCGGGGCCCGGGTGCCCCAGTCCAAATCCCCTCGCAACTCGTTTTGCAATCGGGAATGTTGTTCAATCAAGGACTCATTTCCAAGGTTTTTCGCCAAAAAATCAACCTTGTCGGTGAAATCCTCCGCACTGCCATCATACAGGAACAGCTGTTTCCGCGAGGGTTCTAAATCAACTCGCAACAATTCTGGGTATGCCAAACGACTTGGAAGCAGCGGAATCAGCCCCCCGAGGATGGCTTCAGCTGCGGCGATCCCGAAAAATTCATGGTCTGCCGTCGAAATGAAAATATCGGATTCTGCCAAGGCAACTTGGTAATCCGAACGGGATTCCTGATATCCCCAGCGTCGAATTTCCCCACAAAATTCCGCTTGAATCTGCGGGAACTCATCGGGTACCCGCCGGAAAGATTGGCCAATTACGTTGATGCGAAAATCAATCCCTCTGGTTTTTAAAGCTCTTAAAGCCTCCAACAACAGTCGCGGATTTTTATCATGTTCCCACCGACTGGCCCACACTAAATTTACCGGCCGATTCGCCTCAGCAACGCTGGAAATTTCCCGTAGCGTCTGCCCACTCACAATCCCCGGGGGCTCAACATGACACTTTGTTTTAATTCGTTGGATGCTATCCGTCGGTTGATAATCGGGCCACTTCCCACATGCCTTTTCCAAACCGGCAAAGAACGAGTCTCGGTTAAATGACGAATTAAACCAAACCTGATCAGCCGCCAGGCAACTTGTAAAGTTGGTGAATCCAAAGTGCAGATCGCGCTCGTCATGACGCCGCGAAGGATAAGCAAATTGATTCTCGTGAAAATAAACCACCATCGGCAAGCCCCGAAGCGACTCGCCCACCAAGCCTCGAAACTCGGCGGCATTGAGAAAGTCACTGCAAAAAATCGCATCAAAATCTTGCCCTGAAAACCGCGATGCTAACTGTTCTGCAAAGTAAACTGCCGCATGTCTCATCCGCCATTTCCAATGCCTCGGTGCACAGGTAAGCACTTCCCATTGATGACGACTGTGTCTTTGCCAATCAGTCTGAAATGCTTTATGGCTTCCGCCAAAATAGGGTTGAAGCGAAAGAATACGCATGGAAGAAGCTATCGATCTTGCTGGATATTATCAGTCATCAACCTGCAGCATAAAACATCCCCGCAAAAGGGACAACGCATCACCAACGCGAACACCGAGGAACCAAACCTACCGAGTAAATCTCGGGAAATGGCTTACCTGACATGCTTCAGACAATGCCATTGGGTTACTGAAGCCAAGCCCATAAAAAAACAGTTGCCACTGAATGAAGGTAGCAACTGCCGATGAATGGAATCACAGGTAAAAAGGACGACGATCTTTTGATGACCAAGTCGCTCAGATCCACCTACTCGTCTTCGTCATCTTTTAATTGGGCTTTGGAAATCACATCCTGCTGGATGTTCGGAGGCATGACATCGTAGTGACTGAACTCCATCGTATAACTCCCCATGCCACCCGTCATGCTGGAAAGTGTTCTTGAATAGGTGGTAACCTCCCGCAGCGGGACTTCGCAATGTACGGTGGTGAAATTCCCTCCTGCGGAATCGCTCCCGGACACACGGCCTCCCCTGCCGGACATGTCGGAATAAACATCCCCTACATTGGCCTCGGGAACCGTTACCTCCAATTGCACGACAGGTTCCAGAAGACTGGGACGAGCTTTTTCAAAAACCTGTTTGAAGGCTTGCTTCGCCGCTGTTTTAAAGGCTGCTTCGCTGGAGTCGACATCGTGGTATTTCCCAAAATGAACTTCCACGCAAACATCCTGGACAGGGTATCCAGCGATTACGCCCGCCGTGATTCGCTCGGCAAAGCCTTTTCCAACCGCAGGCATAAAGTTCGACGGAATCGTCCCGCCGACAACGGAATCCACCCATAAAAAGTTTGACGACTCATCGTAATGTGACGACTTTATCGAATTGAAATTAGCTTTCGTTGCGTACTCATCGATATTGGTATCACGAGGCAGGGGAAACATACGAATATGAACTTCGCCGAACTGACCACGACCGCCAGATTGTTTTTTGTGTCGATAGCTACCATCCGCCTCCGATTGAATGGTTTCGCGAAATGCGATGCGTGGTTCTTTGGTGTCCACTTCCAATTTATCGCGTCGCTTGAGTCGCTCTTGAATGATGTTCAAGTGCAACTCACTCATCCCTGTCATGACCAATTCTTTGGTTTGCACGTCACGGTCTAATGTACAGGTGGAATCTTCCTCGACGATTTTCGAGAGAGCCCCCGACAATTTAGTTTCATCCCCTCGAGTTCTTGGAGAGACGGCCAAAGAAACCATCGGTTTCGGAAATGCGATGTCTGGTAGGGCGATCTCTCCGAGAACCGATCCCGTTTTCAGGTCGTCCATCTTTGCGACTGCTACGATATCGCCGGGGCCAGCAGACTCAATATTTTCCGTCTCCTCGCCTTGCACTGACAGCAACTGGCCCATCTTGACCCCTTTGCGAGCCGTGGAGCAAGGTAAGTTTTGATCACGCTTCATGGTGCCAGAATAGACTCGCATGAAGCTTAGCTTTTGCACGAAAGGATCGATGCGAGTCTTAAACACTCTCGCCACTAATGGACCGTCTGCTTGGGGTTCAATGACAACTTCCTTGTCCCCCTGCCGCCCCGTTTGCAAATGGTCATTGGGTGACAAACCACATTGCCCAAGTGCTGCCAACAACTCAGTTAAACCTGCACCCGTTTTTCCACTGCAGCAAACGATCGGGATCAGCGTCCCCTCTTTCACCGCCTTTACAACCAACCGTGCCAGGTCGGCATCGCTGGGCATGTTCCCTTCGAAGTACTGCTCCATGACTGCTTCATCTACTTCAATAATGGATTCAATGAGCGGCTCGCTGATAGTCGAGGGATCGACGAGTGCCCCGGCAGTGTCAGCAGGAACCTTTAACGTGCTGACCACACCCTGGAAGTCAGCCCCATGCCCGACCGGCACATTGAGCAGTACACAACGACTGCCCCACATCTCCTGGATACCGCTTATCAAGCCGTCAAAATCGATGTTGTCACCATCCATTTTGGTGACACAAATCATGCGGCCCAAACCGAGTGCTTCGGACTCTTTGAAAACGCGGCGTGTGTTAACTTCGATACCCGATTGAGCGTTAATCACGATCAATGCCGTATCGACCGCCGACATAACGCCAATGGTTTGGCCAATAAAGTCGGGATAGCCGGGCGTGTCGACTAAATTGAAATGCTTGCCACCATGATCGAAGTGCACGCAAGATGCTTCAATCGTATACTTGTGAGCTTTTTCTTCGGGATCGAAATCACAGATGCTGGTTCCGTCATCAACGCTGGGATTGGACGCGACGGTTTTGGTAAGAGCCAAAAGGGCGTCAGCGATGGTGGTCTTTCCGGCCGAGCCGTGGCCACATAAACAGACGTTGCGAATGGACTTTACATCTGGCATATTTCGTTCCTGGCATTTGGGTTAAATAATAATTGTTGGTACGGGATTTTTAATCCTGTCCTTCCAAATCCTGACTTGAAAATCCTGGTGCCTGCGGCCAGCCGGGATTAACATTCAGTTCGAAACCTCCTTCCGAGCGGCAACCATTGCGTTCTGCAACGTTAAATGCCCCTCGTAAAGTGCTCGCCCGACAACACAACCTTCGACTCCCACCGTGGTAAGTCGAGCGACATCCTCGGCAGTGGTAACACCCCCCGATGCGATCACCGGGACGTCAACCGCCGCCACCATCTCCTGCATCGCGGTGATGTTTGGGCCGCCCAACATGCCATCCTTAGCGATGTCGGTGTAAATAATACCGGCGATGGCATTCGCAGAAATTTTCTGGGCCAAATCTACCGCGTTCGTCGCGGAGGTCTTCTTCCAACCATCAGTCGAAACGCGGCCATCTCGGGCATCGATAGCCACTAGCAATTTACCCGGATACTTACCGCACATCTCAACCAACCAAGCAGCGTCGGTCAGGGCCTTGGTACCCACAATCAGTCGAGAGAGGCCAAGGTCAAGGTAATCACGGATGGTCTTTTCGTTTCGGATGCCGCCGCCCAATTGGCATGGCACGTTAACTTCGTTAACCACTTCGGCAATTTGTTTCTGATTGGGATTGTCACCATCCCGAGCGCCATCGAGATCGACGAGATGCAAACCCGTTGCGCCGTCTGCTTGAAAACGAACCGCCATGTCTGCCGGGTTGAAACCGTAGACTGTTTCCTGATCGTAATCTCCTTGCACGAGCCGCACACAGCGTCCGCCACGAATATCAATGGCTGGCCAAATTTGCATTGCCCGAAACTCCGAAAAGGAAAGATTCCCCGCCACAATTTGCTTGTGCGGGTCTGGACACGGTCCATGTAAGAGAATGCATTATCCCAAAACTGTAACCGTTTTGCAAGTAACAGAGGTGGTTGCATCTGCAGCGTCCCAACGCCCCTGGTTCCCGCAAACGGAATAAATGCGGGTCCGCCGTTACGCACGTTAACGCGAAAGGCACCATTCCTGCGCAATCGGAAAAGTCGCCGATTAGCAATTACGCGTCCTCAGGGGCCTGCCATTCCCCCGCAGACTTGCGCTAAATCTCAGCCAACGAAACTGCAAGCCTTAGCGAAAATCATCATGACCTTAACGCGGCAAGTTCCCAAGGACTCTCCCATACTGACCGGTCACTTTACGGCGTGGTGCTCTCTACCCGATCGAGCCAACCCCATTGGTCTGCTTGACTGCCATCGAACAAGCCAAAAAAGACCTCTTGAATGGCTTGGGTGATGGGACCAGGTTTTCCTTCGCCAACATCTAATTGATCGACGGATTTCACCGGTGTTACCTCCGCTGCCGTCCCGGTTAAAAAAATCTCATCAGCAATGTATAGCACTTCGCGAGGAATCGATTCCTCCGCAACGGTGTATCCCAAAGTAGTTGCGATCTTCATCACAGCGTCACGAGTAATCCCGCCAAGAATCGATGAAGCCAAAGGCGGTGTGTAGATCTTGCCATCGCGAATCACAAAGATATTTTCGCCAGATCCCTCCGAAACGAGGCCTTGCCCGCTTACCGAAATCCCTTCCAAGTAACCGTTACGATTTGCTTCTGTGCAAATTAACTGAGCGTTTAAATAATGCCCCCCAGCTTTAGCTAACGCCGGGACCGAGGCACTGGTCGGACGAGTCCAAGAAGAAACACAAGCGTCAATCCCATCTTCGATCCCCTGTTGTCCCAGGTAAGCACCAAATTCATAAGCGGCAACCGCCACCTCTGTCTTGCAATCCTGCAGCCCGCCTAATGCCAAGGAACCAACTCCCATGAACACAAGCGGTCGGATGTAGGCATGCTGCAACTGGTTGATCTGAATGATGTCGCGGCAAGCCTGGCACATCTCCTCTTGGGAATACGGTATTTTCATGCGGTAAATCTTGGCAGAATCGAAAAGTCTGCGGATATGCTCGCGCAGCCGAAAAACAACTCGGCCTTGGGGCGTACTGTAACTGCGCACCCCCTCAAACACGGATGATCCGTAATGTAACGCGTGCGACATGACATGAACGCGAGCTTCATCCCAAGCCACCATTTTGCCGTTTCGCCAAATAAAATCAGCCGCTTCCATCGCAACCTTCCCTGCAAATTTTGGTGCTTGGGCTTCTAAATCGATCGGCTTAAGAAATCCCAAGACTGGATATCCCTGTCACGGTCTGACTACCTTACCACACCAAACAAAACCTCATCAAACCTGGCAGAGCGGCGGGGCGTATTAAGAGAAGGTCGCTAAGTTTGCAGTGGTCCGAAAAGCCAGCCTGCATGTTTAACTTAAAAACAAGTCAACGCAACACAAGGCAATCGATTGACCCTGCGAGAAACAAACCAAAACTGACGACCGAGTTAACTTGAAAAAAGGCAATATTAACACGCGTTAAATCATCAGCCTTTACCAACCAGTGTTCGTAGACCAACAGACCTGCCACCGCTACGACGGTGGCGTAATACAATCCACCAAGCCCTGTCGGTACGCCTGCAACCGCAGCGGCAGTCGGCAACAGTGCTAAGACCACCAGCATCACCAAGTGACTTATTGCGGCAATTCGCAAGGCACCACGAATTCCAAACCGCGTTGGTACGCTCTTCAGTTCGCTCTCACAATCAAATTCGTAATCCTGG
>JAAEPL010000534.1 GCA_024232675.1 Planctomycetaceae bacterium | reverse complement strand
GCCCCGACGGGCACTCTCGTTTACGTCGGAATCACCACTCAAGATATTGGTTTTCCGCATCCGCGAATGCATCGACCGGAAATGACGATTAAAGCCTCACGCAATGCTTTGCCCGGAGACTTTGTTGAAATCATCCGCTTGATCGAGCAAGGTCAAGTCAACACCGATCCATGGGTCACGCACCAAACCGACTTCGATCATTTGATTGAAGATTTCCCTAAATTTATCGCGCCCGACTCCGGCGTCATCAAGGCCATCATTCAGATCCAGTAGCATCATGTCTGAAGTACACGATTCGTTAATTCGATATCAAATCATCCCGGTCGTGCGGATCGACACTACCGCTGCTGCCAATCCATTATTCGACGCATTAGAGCGGGGTGGATTGCCGGTTGCCGAAGTTACTTTACGCACGCCCTGCGCTTTGGAAGCTATTCAGTTGGCAGCAAAACGCCAGCAATTTATGGTTGGCGCAGGTACCGTTCTCAATACCAGCGATTGCCAAGCAGCCTTGAATGCAGGGGCACAATTTATCGTATCCCCGGGTCTCGACGAGGCCGTTGTGAACCTGTGTAAACAACATGGTATTCCCTGTTACCCTGGCGTTGCGACTCCCTCAGAGATCCAAAAAGCTTCCAATATGGGAGTCCGAACGGTAAAGTTTTTCCCCGCCGAACCGCTAGGGGGAGTCAACATGCTGGCGGCCTTGGCGGCCCCATTTCATCAGATGAAGTTCATCCCCACAGGCGGGATCAACGCCTCCAATGTCGCATCTTACCTCGCCCTCGATTACGTCGATGCCATTGGAGGCAGCTGGATGGTGAAGCCTAAGCTCTACGCAGATGGGAATTTCTCTGATGTTACCCAGCTCACGAGACAGGCGATGACGCTCGTTGGGTACGAATCCTCACCCGATTAATTTTATGATTTTATGGGACCCTCATTCTAAACACGGTGTTTTGGACTGACGTTTCCCTACGACCTCAGAGGCTGGAAACCCCATGGACATAAAACCGGTAGAGCAATGCCGCTTTGATATCTTATCGCTTGGTGAAGTCATGCTGCGACTGGATCCGGGTGAAGGGCGAGTCCGCACCGCGCGGCAATTCGATGTCTGGGAAGGCGGAGGGGAATACAACGTGGCCCGTGGCTTAAGTCGTTGTTTTGGCCAACGCGCGGCACTCGTTTCCGCCTTTGCCAAAAACGAAGTCGGCCAGTTGCTGGAAAACCTGATTTTGGCTGGCGGGGTAAATACCGATTTCATTCAATGGCGTGAATTTGACGGTGTTGGCAGATCAACACGCAATGGCCTGAACTTCGTGGAACGCGGATTTGGTGTGCGTGCGGCTTTAGGGGTTTCTGATCGTGGTCATTCCGCGGCCTCCCAACTGAAACCCAAGGATGTCGACTGGGACTTCCTTTTTGGTGAACTGGGGGTTCGCTGGTTTCATACCGGCGGCATCTATGCGGCGTTGTCAGAAACCACCCCTCAGGTGATTAAGGAAGCATTAACTGCCGCGAAACGACATGGCACGATTTGTTCCTACGACTTAAACTTCCGCCCCTCTCTGTGGAACGAATTCGGTGGCAAGCTTGCTTGTCAAAAAGTCAATCGGGAAATTGCTCCACTGGTCGATGTGATGCTTGGCAACGAAGAAGATTTCACCGCTTGCCTGGGCTTAGAAGTTAGTGGACTCGACGCCAACCTAGCCAAGCTTCCAGCAGAAGCCTATCAAAAGATGATCGGTGAGGCCGTCAGCATTTTCCCAAATCTTCAAGTCATTGCCACGACGCTACGAACAGTCGTATCGGCCTCGCGCAACCATTGGCAAGCCATCTGTTGGCAGGCAGGACAAGTGCATTCCTCAATCAATCGTCAAGACCTAGAAATCCTTGACCGCGTTGGTGGCGGAGACAGCTTTGCCTCGGGCTTGATCTATGGGTTCTTACAAGGATTCTCGCCACAAAAATCAGTAGAGTACGGAGCGGCCCATGGCGCGTTAGCCATGACCACCCCAGGCGATACCACCATGGCGAGCTTGCAGGAAGTGGCTGCTTTAGTAGAAGGAAAATCAGCACGCGTCAAACGCTAGGTAGCCGAAATCGTTTAATGCATGACCCGCTCTGACGGGAGCGTTTCTAGCAAATCCCAAGCAATTAATTGCATTCTCGGAAGATGGAAAGGTCCCTTCCATAGGTTGCCCTTCAACGGCGTAACCACCTGTCCGTCGCGGCGCAAATAACCAAACCACTCACCATATTCAACATCATGAAAATGATTATGGGACCATTCATGGATTTGCCGGTGCCAAGTTGCGTATTTCTCGTCGCCGGTAATCTTCCAAGCCATTAGCGTGGCAATGATGGCCTCGTTATGAGGCCACCAAAATTTCATGTCTTGCCAATATTCCTGAATGGGTTTCCCATCAAGACTAGTGAAATACAACAACCCGCCATGCTCTTTATCCCACCCTCGCTGCCACATCCAATCCAGCATCTGACATCCCAAGTCTTGCAGGGCGGTATCTTGGCGATGCACCCCTTCACTCATAATGAACCACGCCGCTTCCATCGCATGCCCCGGATTCAGAGTTCGCCCATCAAAATGCTCCAGAACCTCACCTTGAAGGCCTACATTTTCCATCACACATTCCAAATCTGGCTTACAAAAATCCCTCTGGATTTCAGCAATGCATCGATCAATCCATGCATCGGCTGTCTCTAACTGAATGGAGTCCCGTAATTGCTGGGCGGTAACAATTGCGATCATCGAAAAACCAATTCCCTTGCTCGGACGATTATCAGTAAATTTCGGATGGTCAGGTTCAGAAGTCGACTGCGTGACAAATGCCTCAAAACACGCCTCCGCTTGTTGGGCGTACTCTTCGCTTCCCGTGGCCTGTGCCCATTCTCCGTAAGCGATGGCGGCAAAACTTTCTGAAAAAGCGTAGCGGCGTTTACGAATGGGCTTACCTTCGCGTGTCAAATGAAACCACATCCTGCCATCTTCGGTGTCAAAGCAAAACCGACTCATAAAACTGAGATTACGTTCCGCGGTTTCCAACCAGCTTTGACGCTGGGGATGGTCCTGCAATAGGCGGTGGTTAAATAATTCTCCCAACAGCCAGGTAAATCGACCCTGCTGCCAAACCCCTTTGTCGTCATCAATCACCGTGCCGCTGCGGTCGAGCGATGTGATAATGCCACCCAGATCCTGGTCGACGCCGTGTTCCATCCAAAAAGGCAACACCTCGTCGAGCAAGTTATCGCGATAACACCGTATGAATTGCTCGATTTGATCTTTTTCCATGCTCGACTCGCCTATTAAATTTAGTCTTAATGCTGAAACGGAATAACTTCGACGCGATAAAACGAAATCAAATTTTTCCGTCCCGCATCAGTTCGTTTTTCAGTTCTTCTTGATAACGTTCCCAAGCTTTCGAATCGACCTTGGCTTGCGAAGCATAGAAAATAAAACCGATCGCCCTGCGTGATCGCGTCTGGCTGAGATTAGCGTCCGCTCGATGCACGGTCAGAGCATGATGGACCAGCAAATCACCCGGTGCGGCAATCAAGGCGATCTCTTTTTGCCGATCCTCATCCGTTGGAAAATCGACAATCCCCTGACTGAAGCCAAGCGTGCCCGTTGCCGCATGAGAACGCATACCCTGCTTATGAGATCCCGGTATGTATCGCACACAACCGTTTTCGATATCAACCTCCTCCAAGGCAAGCCACATCGTTAACGCGTGCGGCGGGGCCAACTTAAAGTAATAGCCATCCTGATGGGGAGGTGTGGCTTTTCCCGTCTGCGGAGGCTTGTTGAAGTACTGAATATTTTTGCAAACAACCGAGTCACACAACAACGTTTCCGCTAATTCGCGAAACGGCCCGGTTTCTGCTAACTCGCTAAAAAACACATCGTGTTGTTGCAGTAATTGTAACTGTTTAAGGGTGTCCGCCTGTTTTCGATCTTCGTAAAAAACGTGCTCGGGTGGCATACCGGGAACGACGTCGCGGATTACCCGTTCAATATTTTCTGCGATCGACGCAACCGACGTGAAGCGGCGACAACAAACATAGCCTTCTTTTTCGAACTGATCTAGTAACACAGATTTCACCAATAAACACCCTCACAAGGACTATCCGAGACTACCCGCCTGAGCTCTCACCGAGTGTTGTATCAACATTGATGAAAGAACATTCATTGAACAAGTAGGAACCGTTGTTTACAAGCAGGCAAGTCAAAACAGCTGAGGGGACTACGTTGACGAAGACAAAAAAACGCGCGCCAGCAAGACTGTAACAGCCCTCAATTTCGCAAATCCAAACTCAAGAGATTGCCGCGCCAGCCTTTCCCCCGGCGGTCCCCGTAAGCGGTCCGGTGAGCAAGCCAGGACATTCGAATTAAACTCGAGAGGGCAACTTCCATTGGCAATTTCTGCCAAAAGCGGGGCAACTTTTGGTGTCCCCAACCACATTCATGTAAACACCGTCACGGTTTTAATGTACGCTGT
>JAAEPL010000533.1 GCA_024232675.1 Planctomycetaceae bacterium | reverse complement strand
ATTTTTGACACGCCATTCACCGCACTCGCATTAACTGCGCCTCTAACGGTGGTGACGAATTGTCGTCAGCCAACCGGGGTTGGGCACCCGGAAAAAAATCAAGTGAAGTATGTTTTTCCGGGTACGCAATTCACGACAGACCAGTTGGTTTGGAGTTGGTACGACGGGCAGGACGCGCCGCCTGAAGCGACCTCCGTAGGTTTGCCTGCAGGTACATCGTTGCCGGGCCAAGGTTCACTGTTCGTAGGCGAAGGCGGGCAGATGTTATTACCGCATATCGGTGAGCCCGTACTTTTTCCCGAGGCCAAATTTAAGGACTATCAACGTCCTGAAGTGGAGGCCGATAACCATTACCACCAATGGGTAGATGCCTGCTGTGGTAAAGGAAAAACTAGCATGGGTTTCGAATTGGCCGGGCCGCTGACAGAGGCCCTTTTGCTGGGGGTGGTTGCTAACCGTTTCCCCGGTGAATCGCTTGAATGGAATTCCAAAGATATGTTGGTTACGAACTTGGAATCGGCCAACAATTTGATTCAAAGGGACTATCGTACCGGCTTTGAGGTGGACGGTTTGACGCGGGTGTTAGCCGGTTCACGGTAGTCAGGTGGCTTCCGTCCAAATCGTTTCCCCGCGATCCGGCATTACCTCCGCGGGGATGATTTCCGCGCTCTGAAATACGCAAAATTTGCTCGAGGAGAGGCTTCCACTTAATATGGAGCCTTGGCGATTACGAATCTTATTTTTTGCGGGGTTTTCTGATGGTGCGGCTTCTTCTCGGCATTGCGCTGATAACCAACTTGTTAGCGTTTTCCCCGGTGCTTCAGGCCCAAGAAAAGCAAGCGGCAAAAGAAAAGGTCAGTGCCTTAGAGAAGCTCTTTCCAAAGAATGGGCTATTTGGTCCTCGAGCCAGCGATATCTCTTTTTCGGCAGACGGTAAATACGCGGCTTGGCTCTACCGTGGTTATGACGAACGCCGACACGGCAGCGATCTTTGGCTGTACGAGTTCAAGACAGACAAGTTGACGCGGGTTACGGACGTTGCCCGCATGATGAAATTTCAAAGAAGTGCACGGGCGGTAAAAGCCGATCGGGTAGCCAAGCACGAAAAAGACGAACAGAAAAAATCACGCGACGCGACAGGGAAGAAGACAAAGGGCGAAACGGCGAAAAAAGCCAAGAAGGGTAAGGCCAAGAAGAAAGCCGCTGCCAAGAAGGGTAAGGGCAAGAAAGCTACTGAAAAGAAAGCCGCTGCCAAGAAGAGCGCTGCCAAGAAGAGCGCTGATAAGAAGAGCGCTGATAAGAAGAGCGCTGATAAGAAGAGCGCTGATAAGAAAGCCGCTGACAAGAAAGCCGCTGCCAAGAAAGCCGCTGCCAAGAAAGCCGCTGACAAGAAAGGTCGGGCAAAGAAAAAAGCCTTGAAGAAGGGCGTCGCGAAAACCAGTGACGATAAGAAAGAAAGTAAGCAGAGCAAATCGAAAAAGTCGCTTGAAGAAGAGAAGCAGATCATTAACAAGGTGGGGAAAGAGGATGCGGACGACGACGATGCACCTCGTTACTCGGGGATTACAGGGTTCCAGTGGAAAACGAAAAAAAACGCCATGTTAGTTTT
>JAAEPL010000532.1 GCA_024232675.1 Planctomycetaceae bacterium | reverse complement strand
TCCTCGTCCAGTTGGAGCCCGGACCGCTAGAGTGGTTACCAGTCTCTGGTGGCCGTTCTTGAGGAAGAGCTGCGGTTTTTGCAGGCGAATGGATCGGCTATTTCCAGCGGTTGCCTTCTGATTTCCCGCCGTACAGTCGACTGATACGATCGCGTAACTTCTTACCCGTGGATTCAGCCCCAGTATTGCCCGCGGTTTGTTGTGGGGTCTCTGTCGCTAAGGGTTGCCGGTCTCGCATTTGGTCTGAGATCTTGTTGTAGGCAGGAAGTTGGTTGAGCGATACCGTTAGCCAACCTTGACTGAGCAACAGTTGGGTGATCCCCATGCCTTGGGTGGCAGGCAGGTTCGCGAGGGCCGGCGGTAAGATGTCAAATTGGAAATCGGGTTTGAACAAAGCGCTGAACACGGTTCGTACGGCCAATTGGTCCGCAAGTCTCAGGCGACCGCTTACTCGCAGCCCAAAGTCGTCATCAAAACCAAGGTACAAACGTTGCCCCATTGCTTTGGCGGAATACCGCGCGGAAATGATGAGGTTTTTCCAACGATGATTTTTGCCGACTTGCAATCGCTTGATCCGCAGGTTGAGGAATAAAAACCCATCCTCAAAATTCAACATGACAGGGTCTCGGCTGGCAAATTCAAACGAAACGTCGTCTCGGTCTTGTTCGCCAGGGATTTTCAAATCGTCGCGACCGAGTAAACCACCGATGTGGTCCATGAATTCCTGAGGCGTAAATCGTGTGCCTTTGATCTGAATCCGGTTGATGATGTTGTTGACGGCGGTGCTGTGCAATTGAAAACTGGCGAGACTGTTGGATTCGACAGCCGGGCGAGGTGAGTTGGCACCAATTTGATCAATGCCGGAAAGTCGGTAGCTGACCTGAGCCATTTGCGGTGTTGTTTTTAGCTGAATTACTTTTGGCTCAAGCTCCATGCGATGCAGCGGCTCAAGCAGGCGAGTTTGAAACCACTGGTTGGCTTTTTTAATGTTGGTCTCGAGTTCGCTGTCGATGCGGGAACGGAATTCGTTTCGCATCTTGTTTTCGACAATCTGTTGGGTTTGCGGGCGTTTGGATTGATGTTGTTGATGGGCCAGGCGTTTGGCTAAGCCGCCAATCACCGGAACGTTGTCCATTTGCCCTTCGATCTCCACCAACTGGTCGCGTGATTTCGCACCCACATTGGTTTTCGTTTTTACGATCCCGTTTTCCCCGACGGCGATGATCTTTGAGGCGTTAACTAAGCCACTTCCCAGGTTGTTAAAAGTGAATCCTCGAGCGTGAGCCCGCGTTCTTGAGAGTACTCTACCGTCGTACTTGAATCGGAAACTGAGGTGCTCATTGTCGGGGACCAGTTGTACTTCAATGCGATTGGTAATCTGCATTTGCCCCAAGACTTTCGCTCCCAAGATGCGATCTCTGACGGGTTCATGGTTCGTCGTGGACGCCGGGATGAGGCGGTTAATTAACGCCTGCGATAATTCGACCTGGACATTCGAGCGGCGATAATGATCGTTGATTAAGCCCGCTAGTTCGTGAATTTCCGACTCTCGATTCCAGTAGAAGTTTTGGTAATGAGACGTCAGTTTAGCCGTCGCTGAGGACGAGGATTTGGATTCGTATTTTTCAAGATCGACCAAGAACTGTCCCAGTTGGGGCTCTTCCGTAGCGGCATCTCGCAACTGATTGGCGATGTCATTGCTGACGAGATCCTGGACAAAAGATCTCTGTTCTTCGGTCAGCGCGGGCGAAGTTAAACGCGACATGATTTTTCGAGAGATGGCTTGGTGTTTTGCCGGACTCGCCTTGGGGTCCGAGAAAATCTCGGCGGCTTTGTCCAGCATCAAATAGTCAAACCAAATTGGGTCTTTGATTTCCAAGTCAATCGTTTCCGTCCGCTGGGAAATTTGTTCGGCCGTAATTTGGGCTTGGAATGGGTCTCTGTATTCCTGCTGTTGCAAGGCAATGCGATGTACCTGTGACCAGATCCTTTGACGCCGCTGCATGGATTGGGCGAGGGTATTGAGTTGGGATAGTAAGTCTTGGTCGGCAATTTCCGATTGCGCGAGTTCCGTGGTGTGCTGAGTCAGGGTTTCGGCCAACGTTCCTAGGTAGCTGAGCCACGGTTCCGAACTTGTGTCAGTCAGTTCCAATTGATTCAGCTCTTGGTAGGTTTCAATGGCCGTCGTCGCCCATGCTTCAGTCAAGGCGATTTCTTGCAATTGCTCTAATTCCGATATGAGCGATTCGGGTAATGGCCAGCCCACGATTTCCGGCGATTTTCGTGCGCTGATGGACGTGGCTGGTCGAGTGGCCTTGGTCGTGACCTTAGTTGGTTTGGAAGACGGGCTTACCTCTTCTGTAGGCTGGGTTGTGTCCCGCGTGTTTGTGGCATTCACGGGCCGGCTAGAATTGGCCTCAAGCGAAGTAGCGGATTGCTCGTCCAGTGGGGCACCAATGTCGGTCAATATTCCGTTTGTTCCCGTTGCGTTTTGGGCGTCGTTGGGCGGGTTGTTTACAGCGGAAAGGCCTGAGTCGTCTCCCGTCGGTAAGCGTTTCGTTTCCTTGCTGGAAACTTGCCCGGCGGTCTCTAAGCTCGTATTTACTGGAGCGTTGACTTGAGAGGGCGACGCCAGCTCGGCCGAACCGGGAATGCCATCAATTTTCGCTGGCTCTTCAGCATCTTCGTTTGCTAATGCTTGAGAGGCCAGCGGCTTGTCATTAATTTGTTGTAGCCAGGCTGTTGCTTGCTCGGTTTCTGAGGAGTCGATTCGCTGGTTTTCTTTTGCGTCAGAAATCAACGAATTGATGTTCCTCGCCGGAAGCAAATCCGTCATGGCTTGGGGGGGAGTGGACCGGGATCCGTGATAGGCTTGGGTGGGCTTGCGAGAGTCGACGGATTGAAAGTAGGGATCGTTGCTGGCCTGTTGTTTCGATTGAGCTTGGCCAATGTAATTGACTAAGGCTAAATTTGATCCGTTTTTCGGGAGGTTGTGGTTCGCTTGATAGCCAACAGAACCTCGGTTGATCTGCGTTTCCCTCCGCCCCTGTTTTAGTCGGGGTGGTGAATAATCTTCGGCAGTCGTTTGGGCGGGTGTTTGGACAGGCGATGGCGAGGACGTCGCAGTTATATGTGCCGAGATCGGCTGATGAACTAGTTCGGTACCTGGTACTAAATTGTCATAGACCAGTACTGACAGGATCACGAGGGCAATGAACATTGCCATGCTGGTGAGCGTGGCAAAAATAATCGCAAAAGATAGCTTCATGAGATTCAGGCGCTGCCACCATCCTTGGTAGA
The DNA here is from genome assembly GCA_024232675.1 of Planctomycetaceae bacterium. Lineage (GTDB taxonomy): Bacteria > Planctomycetota > Planctomycetia > Pirellulales > Pirellulaceae > CAJQPP01. Next base: position 2,455 of record JAAEPL010000532.1, on the reverse strand, counting down.
GTTTTTAGAGTGGTCGCCGTTAGACGGCCCCTCTTTTTATCGGAATCCTCAGGCCGGCAAATCAAACAGGATTCCGCTGTTCGCCCAGCTAGCTGGGCAAATTTCTCCCCTGCGGGCACCAGTGAAAGCACTTTGGAACGGCGGGCAGGGGCCATCGGTAAAGTTTACCGGTTAGGCAGCTTTATTTGCTTGGTGGTTTAGCACGGGTCTAGATCCGCAGGATACCAACATGGGCCGGAGCATATTCTCGAATTTTCCATCGGTTACTTTGTGGAAGTTTCGCGCAAGAGAATCGCTCATCACTTTCCACAACAAAGAGGCTATCGTCCGGAGCCGCGTCGATTAAGCTTTCGAGCATCACCAAGATCTCGTCTTCTCGCTCGACATAGAGTTGGTAAGGGGGGCTGCAGAAAATAGCCCATGGCTGCGTCGGGAATTGACTGGGGTCCCTGAGAAACTTTCGCACCCAGAAAAACGTGTCGGAAGTGAAGACGGATGCCTCCGATGTGACGCCTAATTCGGCAATGTTTTCCCGAATCAAACGTGCCGTGGGAAAGTGTCTCTCAATGAAAGTGGCATGATGGGCACCCCGGCTGAGCGCTTCGAGGCCAATGGCCCCTGTCCCCGAAAAGAGGTCAAAAACGTGCTTTCCGGGTAAGTATCCCCCGGCCAAATTGAAAACGGCTTCCCGGGTATTGTCCTTCATGGGGCGTGTTCGGGGGTCACCGGAATAAGCCAACTGGCGACCGCGAAATCTGCCACCGACAATTCTCAGTTTCCCAGGTTTGGCTTCTGGCCGATTGGTTTTCCAGGTTTGCAGGTCGGAGCCGCGTTTTTTCTGGGGCATGATGGGGTGGGTTTCTGAAAAAGGTTGCCTTCGCCCCCTGATGATGCGGGGGGAAGGTGCGTTATAATTTGTGCGAGCCTCCGGGATATTATGAGTAAACCACCGCGGTTTACTGCCCCAAATCCCGTAAAATAGAGACAGGCGATTACGTACACCGGTATTTGGAATTCATTCGAGTCTTCGAGGTTAGCAATGCAGCTTGGTAAAAGAAAGTGGATAACTCAAATGAGATTCCGAAATTCACATCTCATTATTGCCTGCATCGCGATCACCTTGGTCTCGCTGACCCATTCATCGGTTTTTGGACAAGTGAATGACAAGTATGAAGCCGCCGCACTGCGTTATGAAAAATCTCTGGAAGCGTGGCGTGGTGTGTATGTCGATATTATCAAGGCCTATAGCGAGTTTCAGGTTTGCGAGAAAGAAGACTCTGAGGAGTTGAAGGAAAAGTTTCTGGCGCTCACTGCCCGAGGTGACGTCCTTGCTGACGAAACCATGCTGGCTGCGGCGGATTTGCTTGAGAATTCGGTCACGCCTGACCCAGATTTATTGCTCTTTTTGAAGACGGCTCCGCTGAAATTTTACGAAGCACATCGCTACGGTGATTCGGTGAAGGCGGGAAGAGCGATCCTCAAGCACACCGAGGATAACTACGAACTGCTTTACGACACCGTGCGGTCGGCCTTCTTCAGTAATCAGTTTGACTATTCGGGCGAATTGATGGAGGAATGGCGTGCTAACGAAGGCAAGCTACCTCCACAGTTACAGGGCATTTACACAAGCCAAAAAGCTTTGGCGGAAGATTGGAAAAAAGAGACAGTACTTCGAGAGAAGGAAGTGGAAAAGGATCATCTGCCGCGCATCGCATTCGAAATGGAAGACGGGAATGTGGTCGTGGAGTTGTTTGAGGATCAGTTTCCTGTCGTGGTAAATAACTTAATGTGGTTGGCCAGCCAGGAAGAAAATCCTTTTTTTGTCGACCAAGCTTTCTTTTTTGTGCTTGAGCATCAATTGGCAATGACCGGCAGTCGCACGGACGATGGAAAGGAAATCATCTTTGTGAGCAATGCAACAGCCGAGCAGAAGAAACGCGCCCGGCAAATTTTTCGCGGTTCTTTTGGGCTCAATGTCAGACAACTCAGCGCGACCCAAACGGTGTTATCAACCGGTTGCCAGTTTTTCCCAATCCCACGCCCCGATATGGCAGATTCCACTTTGGTCGTGGGGCGTGTGGTCGAAGGCATGGATTTAATCGACAACTTGCAGAAAACTCATGAAATAAACGAATCAGGTGAGGCGACGCCACTGGAGGAAGCGATTCCAAGTCGGTTCACACGCGTTTCAGTCAATCGCAAACCTGAGGGGAAAGAGTACGAGTTTATTCAACCGGGTACTCCGCGAAATACAAATCAAGGTCCGGCTCCCCAAGCTGGTCCTGCTCCCCAAGCTGGTCCGGCTCCCCAAGCTGATCCTGCCAAGAGCCCTGGGAAATAAAATTCAAGCAATCAAAAATACGTTAGACGAATCAAAAGCAAACGAAATTAAGGAGAAATTCGATGTCCCTTCTCAGCAAGTACGGAGTTTTATTGCTCGCTTGTTTGTGCTTCC
>JAAEPL010000531.1 GCA_024232675.1 Planctomycetaceae bacterium | reverse complement strand
GGACAAATCGCAACAATGTCGGGCCGCACTTCCCGAAGCATGAGCCGATAATCCGAATATCCCTGTTCCGAATTCAAACCAAGTTTAATTACTTCCCGCGCTAGCCCCGTCGCATCTGCATCAGCGACCCCGTTGACGGTTGCATTAGAAACATGGCGCCATACGGTATCCAAACCATGCCCGTAATCACCCCGTCCTGTGTGTCCAATTACAGCAACGGACCATGAGTGTTCCTCGTTGTCCAATATTTTCCCCGCACAGTTAGCAGCGCCGCCAAGAAGAGATAACGTTGTAGCGGAGAATTGTCGCCGATCCATTAATCACACCGATATCACACAGGCAGGAAAGAGGTTGAAGACGAATGCCTATCGTAGCTGATCCTCGCATGCGCTGTTTAATAAATGCGTTCCTGTAAATGCGAATCAAAATCACATTTATCAACCTTGGGAAAATATGCTCCAATGGTCTCCGACTTATATCCCTTTCTCGACGACACTTTTAGAAACTGACACCAAAATGCGATTCACATCCAAGATGTCCCACGCAGCGGCGTTATGCCATGCAATTGCAATATTCGTGTTTTTTGTAATGCAAGGCAGCGTTTCATTTGGGCAAACGCAAATAGAATCAGAGAACGCTCGACAAAACCGAATCAGAATTGAAAACAAAATTGACGGAGAAACGGTTCAACGCACATCAGATATTCGCAGCGTGTCAACGTTCACCTCGAATCTTGATACACGGATATCACAAATTGAAAGGATGCTGCTAACGACAAATCTATACACTGGCATCAGTGCGAAGGAAGCGAAAGCAGCCCTGAATCTGGCGATAGCAAAACGCAAAGAGCTCCTCAAACGACCATCAAAACCAAGCGAAGTCGAAAGCGCTGCGGCAGAGTTATCGGTAGCTCGTGCGGAAAGCCAACTCACGATCACGCTAGCGACCCAAAAAGAGAGGATGCTTATGTGCCAAATCGACGTTTCTGAAGCAGAACTTAAATTGCTGCAAATGAGAAAAAGAATTGAGATGCAACAACGACTGCTTGCCCGAGGACTCAGACCGTCAGATACGTTCGTAGAACAGAAACTGGCAATGAGTGCTGCAGAAAAAACACTTGAACTCATGCGTGTGCGTCAGGAAACCCAGCGGATTCTTCAAGGACTCCCAGACGCTAAACCTGATGTTGATCCCAAACTACCGTCCCGCTCTTCCACAACACCCTGAAGACCCGATACACCCGTTGGTGCACGCCTGCTGC
>JAAEPL010000530.1 GCA_024232675.1 Planctomycetaceae bacterium | reverse complement strand
GCCTCGTGGGGTGCAGCTGCCTTTTTCCAAGTCTCGGGTATCTTGGCTTGCACGATCGCTGGCATTGCCATTACTAACCTTCAACACGATGCGGTCCGCTCCATCGAGGCCTACTTGAGCCATGGCGCCAGTGTTTTGTTTGCCGCGTTCTTTACGTTTGCTGGAATGCGCTTGGATTTCAGCCTGGTAGTCAATGTCGCCGGCCTTGTCGCGTTGTATTTCCTTGCAAGATTTTTCGCCAAATACATCAGTGCCTACACGGCGATGACCATTTCCGGGGCTCCCACGCCCGTCCGTAATTTCCTTGGCATCGCATTGATGCCGCACGGAGGCGTCGCGGTCGGTCTAATCCTCTTGGTGCAGGAAGCCTACGGCGTCAGCAACCCTGAATTAGCGAATCAGATCACCACGGTCGGCTTGGCCACTCTCGCCATCAATCAGTTGCTGGGACCGAGTGCCGCGCGGTTCGGTTTACAGTGGGCGGGTGAGGCCGGTCTTGACCGCAAACGTTTATTGGACTTCCTCGACGAGCAACACATCGCTGTGGGGCTAAAGGGCAACAATAAAGAGGAAATCATTCGCAGCCTGACAAGTCAACTTTACTCTGTCTCGCAACTTCCGCTGACTCAGGAAGAGTTTGTGGAGAAGGTTTTGGAGCGTGAGCATTTAGAAACTTCCTGCCTCGGCGAAGGGCTGATGATTCCCCATACCATCATCGAGACCGGCGACGAGGTCACCGGAATTTTGGGCCTTAGTTCTGAGGGATTGGAATTGGATGCGCCCGACGGTCGCCCGGTTCACGCCGTTCTTCTTTTGGCAACTCCCGAGGCTGATCGTGAGCGACATCTTGAGGTATTGGCAGCCTTTGCTTCGGCGATCACCAAGGACCTCAACTTGCGGGAACAGCTCTACCATGGACGCTCTGCAGCTCATGCCTACAGTGTATTACACGCGGAAGAGGCAGAGGACCTGAACTACTTCCTCGAAGATGCGTTCGAAAAAGTTGGTGCTTTCGAAAAAGAATAGGCCTCGCTCTATCAGCCCTTCTGGCGATCTCGAAATAAATAATTAACGGCTCCAGGATCCAAGTGTGAGCGTGCCACACGTGGTATATTGTCATTCGAACCTTCCATTGGACACGCCTGAATTTCGAGAGAATTCGAATATGCTCCGCAAACTTGCAGCCTCTTTTATCCTATTTTCTTTTTTGGCTGTCACCGCTAGTGGCTGGGAAAAACCCAACATCATCTTGATCATGACAGACGATCAAGGCATTGGTGACTTGGGAGTGAATGGGAACCCTTTTATAGAAACACCCAACATCGATCGCCTGTCCACCGAAAGCACTTCGTTTGAAAACTTCTATGTGCACCCTGTCTGCACCCCCACGCGGGCCTGCCTGATGACCGGCCGGTATAACTATCGCACGCGGGCTATCGATACCTACATTGGTCGGGCCATGATGGAACCGGAGGAAGTGACCGCCGCGGAAATGTTTCAGCAAGCCGGGTATCGCACAGGCATTTTTGGCAAATGGCACTTGGGAGATTGTTACCCGATGAGAGCCATTGACCAAGGATTTGATACCGCTTTAATTCATCGCGGAGGAGGTATCGGGCAACCGTCAGATCCATTGGCGGCTCAAAGACAGTACACCAACCCAATTCTTTTTCGAGACGGCAAGGCGGAATCATTCGAGGGTTACTGTACCGATATTTATTATGATCAAGCGATTGAGTTCATATCCCAGTCCACGAAATCTAAAACTCCCTTCTTCGTGTACTTACCTGACAATATACCGCACGGGCCGTTTCACGACGTGCCCAAGGATCTTTACCAATATTATCTTTCCAAAAAAATCGATCGTTCGGCATGGGGTCGCCACAACCGCGGCAAGGAGTTTGTCGCGAAAGACGCTGATTTTCTCGCCCGTGTTTATGCCATGATCGGCAATGTCGATCGCAATATCGGAAAACTGCTGGATACGCTCGATGATTTAAAGATTGCCGATGACACGATCGTAATTTTCATGTGTGACAATGGCCCTAATTCCCAGCGATACGTGATGGGCTATCGGGGCAGTAAGGCGTCGGTATACGAGGGGGGAATCCGATCTCCATGCTGGATTCGTTGGCCGAACCGCATCGCCGCCGGAAACTCTCTATCAACACTATCCGCCCACATCGATATCCTGCCCACTTTATTGGGATTGGCCGACCTCGAAGCTTTCGGCGACCAAAAACTCGACGGGATCGATCACAGTGCAGAGTTGCAAGGGAAACCCAAAACGACCCAACCACGAAACCTCTTCATCCAGTCGCATCGCGGTAACCAACCGACACGTTACCATCATATGGCCGTTCGCAATTCAAAGTGGAAACTGGTCCATCCCAGTGGCTTTGGAAAACAACAATTCGATGCCCCACCTCAATTCGAACTTTACGATATGGTCAATGATCCGAAAGAGAGCCAGGACGTCTCAACGCAACACCCCCAAGTCGTCAAACAAATGAGGCAAGCCTACGACGAATGGTTCGATGACGTCAGTACAACTCGACCGGATAATTATGCTGCACCACGCATCGTGATCGATTCTGACGAAGAAAACCCCGTGACACTAACACGTCAGGATTGGCGCCGCACCGCTCAAAAAGGTTGGGGGAATCGCGGTTACTGGATGCTGCGGATTAAACAGCCTTGCACCTTAGAATTTCAAGGATGGTTACAAAAAGGTAAACCAGCTGACGAAATATCACTTTCAATCAATGGCCAAATCGTTGCCCAAACGTCGACTGATTCGACGCGATTAACGGGTCGCTTCAAAGCGATTCCATTGGCACCCGGTGATTACGATGTTACGGCATCGAGCGTCCGCGACGGCAAAGCGGAAGGCGTTTTCCAAATGGAAATCTTCTCGCGAAAATCCACAGAAAATCCAGACCCGCCATCGCGTTAAATTGCGATTACCAAAAAAACCTCCGCCAGTCATGGCGAAGGAGAATGGGGCTGAAAGCGCAACTCAACATCAATGCCGCGGATGATGTCGATAGCCACTCCAATAGCCGGTGTAATGGGGATCCCAATAGCCGGGTTGCCAATCGCAATGCCCGCCATACCTCCGCCAACTACCGGCATGCCAATCTCGTTGTCGGGTATCATGCCAAACGCGGCCGCCCCGGTAATACCGATGCCCCCGGTATCCTCGTCTGACGTAACCACCCGAGTCGCCCCAAGGCACGCCTCCGCTGCCCCATTGCACACCGCCCCCGTGGGCTCCGATGAGAATCGATTGAGCAGACGCCTCGCCCGCGAACCAGGAAGCCCCGACGGTAAACACAGCACAACACGAGGCAAGCAAAATGGTTTTTTTGATGAATGACATATCCGTTTTCTCCTGGTTAAACACAGCCCCATAAATTTGGCTTCCACCTTTTGAACTAGGTAAACATGTTGCGGCCATGAGATTTCTTTCACCGCGAAAACTGCCTTCATGGAAACGACACCATGGAAACGACACAAAAAAAGCCCGCAAAACACGAGTTTTGCGGGCCGAGTGGGCTTTTCAAATACCAGCAACTCAAGTCATTAAGAACCAGAATCTTGCTGCTTTACGAATTCCTGATCTTTGTCACTCAGACGGTCTAGCGGCACTTCGGTCGTCGAACCGTCACGCTTCAG
>JAAEPL010000529.1 GCA_024232675.1 Planctomycetaceae bacterium | reverse complement strand
TTTGACGTCGTTAAATTCACGCGGATAAGCCCAGACAATAAGCGGCAGGCGTTGCCCCTCCTGATAGTCGGCGGGCAGGTAAAGCGTGGCGGAAAGCGGTACCCCATCTTCACGCTCATATTTTACAAGTTGTTTTTTTATTCCGCGGATTTGAGGCGTCGGATCAGCGAATTCGGTGATAGGAGTCCGTTCTCCGGTTTCCAGGTCGACCATGTGAAAGTTGGTTGGGGTTACTGGCGTCTCACTTGAGATGATGACGGTGGGTTTGCGATCGGGCGAATGCTTTGCGATGGCTACGACCGATTCGTAGGCTCCCTCTTCGCAGCGCCAAAGTCTCTCAGTCTCCTGAGTTTTGATATTCTGGCGATCAATGAATGGAAGATTGCCTTTGGCAGAGGCTCCCGAGCCAAGTCGATAAAACCAATCTCCATCCTGTAACGCTCGCACGTGTCCAGTTTCATCAGGGGTCATTACGACTCTGCCAGGATCGTTGTACCGATCTCGAATACTTCGATCCATCAAAGTGACAGGTGTGGTTCCGGGTTTTTTAAGGTCGTGCATAGCTGTTCTGACCCAGCGACGGTCACGATCATAATCCGTGACAACAACGACACTGGGGTCGTCCATGACAGACATGCCGAATGCTCGTTGTTCTGTTTTCAAAAGTTCATACGGTTCGCTGTCGAAAGGTGCGGCCAACGCGACCATACGGTCGCGGTATTCGGCTTCCACATTCGGATCACCGCCATCCAAGGCTTCCGTCCAAGTCACCGTTGCGGGCTCTCCACTTTTCCAATCAACATTACGGGGGCCTGTGCGTACCCCTTCGATGGGAATGTTTTCTTCCATGGGTACATCGGCTACCAAGAATTCTCTGTCACCTTCGCGATCCCAGATCTCGATGGTTTTTGGGAAACTTCGCATCGTCATAAGATAGGAAAATGGTTTACGAATGCGGGTTATTAAAATGTGATTGCCGTCGGGGGACATGCTTGCTCCGGCAATGATGCCAGGTTTTCCTATAAGGCGAACGTCACCCTCAATGTTAATAATGGCCAATTGGTTGGTCGCGTAATATTCGAACAATGCTTCATCGTGCGAATTGGTCAACAAATCCTGATAGGTTCGTGTCGGAGATTTATTACCCGATGATTCCTGGATATTGGGTCCGACCGGTCGTAAATCTGCGATCGGTTCCTCTGCTCTATCAGACGGGATTAACTGACAGAGGATGGATTTGCCGTCAGGCATCCAATCGAAACTGCCCATGACCGTGCTCAATCGATCCGTCAACATAATTGGATGGGAAGGGTCTTCAACGCTTGCGGTCCAAAGCTGTTGCCCTTGATCGGTGACCGTCGAATATGCGAAACGATCGGACTGATGAGACCATGCGACTTCAGAAATTTTTACATGAGGTGGCATTGCCACTTTGATCTCTTGGGACTCCTGTAAAGGCCGTAAACTAATCCCGGAATAAAACGCGGTGGAGAACGGGCTGTTCGCTGAGGGGTCAATGCGCATGCCGGCCAAGCGAAGCATGCGTCGAGAAATATCCTCAATACCAGGCATCGCAGGGCGCTCCATAAGAAGCATCCATTCGCGATTGGGACTCATGCTGATGGCCGGTACCGGTTGGGCATCGATGATTTCTACGACCTCTTGCGGTGGCAACCGATACGTCTGTTGACCGTGGGCTAGGTTCTGGGGTTCATTCATAAAATTAAGCAATAAAACGGTCAGTAACGCCGCCGCCACATTTGTGTATTGTTTGTTCATTAGTCATTCCTCTGTTTTACGGGTCTTCGCATTCTTATGGATGGAGTGGCGGTTGGGAAGCAGGAAGGTAGCAGCAAAAGGGTGTTGAACTGGGAAGAGTGCGCGAGGGTAAACTGGATTAGCATTAAATCGGTAGTTTATGCCGGGTACGTTTTATTTTTAGCGGTGTTGCGCTCAATCCCGCTGTTCCAGCCATGCCAGCAAGCTTTGCGGATCAATATCAGCACTCGCCAGATATAGTGGCTTGGCTGCCGAGACCGGCCAGAGTGCCAACCCACCTTGCTGAATGGATTCCATGTTCTCGTGCAACCACGCTGCCGTCTCCTGGTCTAGATTGTCAGCGGGTGTTTGGATGGCTAATAGACGTCCCAAATATACCGCTGCCTGAATGGGGGGCGTGGTGAAAAGTTCCGCGATATTTTGATCCGTCTCCGTATTGGCAGAGGGGACCCAAATCAACAGATTTCGCCGTTGACGCTCGATGGAAAATTCGCCGGAATCAAACGGTTGCCAATTCACGACCTGTTTGGGTGCGATGTAGTTGCTTTCATAGAGCTTGTAGATCGTGAGCGCTGAGGCAATCAAAAAAAGTGCGATGTAAACTTGCCACATCGGCAGATCCAGTTTGATGGGTGCCTCTTCTGGCCCAACTGGATTTTCGGAACTGATTTGTCTGTGCCGCGAGTTCATTTCGGCCATCATATAGGCCGCATCGGTCTCCGACAAACCGGCTGCTCTGCGAAATAGGTGACGCTCCCCTGAGGAGGCTGTTCGAGCAGGTGGTGAACGCTAGCGTTGCCCCATTTTCCTGTTTTTTTAAGTGACTCGCTCGCTGCGGCATTAACGATCTTGCGATTTTTCACAATCCACGTTACTCATCAGTCAAATTTCAAAGGGGTAAAGCAGCTTCGGGGTGAGATGAATGGCGGATTTGGATAACTGGCGTGCTGATTTGCAAAGTCAAGATGTGGAGACGCGTGCAGCAGCCGCAGAGAATCTCTGTCAGTTAGGGGAGGAAGCGGCCGAGGCAGCCATTGATTTAGTGAAAGCCTGCGCCGATGAGGAACCTGTCCAAGTTTGGGCTGTCGCAGCCTTGGAAGAAATGGGCCCGCCTCCTGCAAGTACGCTCCCACAATTAATCGAATTGGCCAAAGATAGCCAAGCGATTGTGGCTTATTGGGCGATCACCTTGCTGGGACGGGTGGAGGATGCGGGCGCCCAAAGCGAGGGCGTTTTGGCGGAACTGCTTTTGCACGCTCCAGATATTTCTGTTCGTGAGCGAGCTGCTTGGGCACTAGGTCGCATGGGTCCCAAAAGTCAGGCAGCGCTGGAGGCGCTAAAAACAGCGGCTGCTTCCGATAGTGTCAGGCTGGCGAGGTTGGCGGAAGAAGCATTGTCATAGGCGTGGTTCCAACGGCACGAAAAGCGGTTTTTGAAATAGATACAGCCGTCAATTAATCATCTGAATTTTAAAAGACGTCAAACGGATAATTGACGTGTGCAACCAGGCAGGGAGGCCATTCGGTGGCAAGACGCAAGAAAAGCAAGAAGCGAAAGAAAAAAGGAAGTGGACGTCTGTGGGGAATGCTCACGGTGATGTTCACCGCGCTTTCAGGTGGTGGAGTAGGCGGTTACCTGAATCCCAACATGCCCATCTTGGGACCTTTGGTGCAGGGAGCTCGTCAGCAGATTACGTCGCTTGTACAAGGTAATGAACATCTCCAAAACATTGTCCAAGGTCAGGGTCAGGGGGGTGGTTCGGCAATCTCAGCGACCACCGCGGGCTCGGTACAAGCGGTTTCCAATCGACGCGCGCCGGACAAGATCACGATAGGGACCTTCAACATTCAGGTTTTCGGGCAAAGCAAATTAGCCAAACCGGACGCGATGTCAGTCATCGTGCAGTGCATACGTCGATTTGACATCGTGGCGATTCAAGAGGTGCGAGCGAAAGGCGATAATGTATTGCCTGATCTGGTGAAACAGTTGAATGCCGATGGTAGTCGTTACAGTTTTTTGATTGGCCCTCGTTTAGGCCGCTCGGTGAGTACTGAGCAATACGCTTTTGTTTTTGACACAACCCGGATCGAGTATGATCCATCGTCGATTGCCACCATGCAAGATCCGGCCGATCTATTGCATCGCGAACCCTTTGCTGCGCGTTTTCGAACGCGCACCTCTGCACCCGATAAGGCATTTACGTTTTATCTGGTCAACATTCACACGGATCCGGATGAAGTCAAGCAGGAGGTCAACGCGCTGGGCGACGCTTACCAGGCCATCCTTTCTCAGTCTCCCCCAGAAGACGATGTGATTGTCCTCGGCGATCTCAATGCAAGTGAGAAACAGTTGGGGAAGTTGGGGCAAATCAAAGGGATGCGATGGGTGGTGACTGGAGATGTCATGACCAATACTCGTCAGAATAAGGCCTATGACAATATTGTTTTTTATGGTCCGTCGACCGCCGAATTTACGGGCAGTTGGGGGGTGCTGAATTTTGAGCAGGAATTTCAATTAACACGCGACCAAGCTTTGAAAGTATCGGATCATTTTCCGGTTTGGGCCGAGTTTCAGATTTGGGAAGCGCCCAAGCAAGGTCTGTTTGCGGGCCGACTGGGGAATCGTCGCTAAGCGAGTCATCTCCATTTCAGCTTCCGCATAGCGACTCGAAGCACGGCATCATAGCGCCCCGCTGGATTTTTTAGTCTGATGATCTATCGTTAGACGTTCTCAATCCCATTCGCGACAAAGGGCGGAACGCATGCTCACATTAAAGACCGACTCCTCGGAACGTTGGCTCCAGCAGGTTCGAGAAAATTTACCTGAAATCCTGATTGACCATGCCCATTGTGAAAAAAAAGCGGCTGGTTGTGCGATGAATTTGATTTTTGCCTACGTCGAAAATTATGAACTCTGCCAAGAAATGGTGGAGATTGTTAATGAAGAATTGGACCACTTTCAAAGAGTGCTCGATCTATTAGCCCGTCGCGGTATTAAGTTCAAAAGGCAAATCCCCAGCACCTATGGTCGCCGCCTGAACGATTTGGTGCGTAAAGACGAACCGCAACGTGGTATTGATCGCTTGCTGGTGGCGGGGTTAATTGAAGCGCGTTCGTGCGAGCGATTTGATTTGCTAAGGAAGCATGTCGATGATGCTGAATTGTCCGATTTCTATCATGAGTTATTCGAATCCGAGGCAAGGCATTACACGGCTTATGTCAGATTAGCCAAAATGTTTGGCAGCGAAGATGTTGTGTTGGCTCGGCTTGATGAATTGGCAGGACTGGAAGCCGAGATCATTGCGACAGGCGACCCGATGCCTCGCATGCATAGTTAAATCGGTTGCCTGATAAAGTCAGGTAGGATCCGAAGACATCGTTGGTTTTTGCTCTACGGTTGATTCTCACTTTTTATCGCTGATCTAAATTGCCGCGTTCTTATTTATTCCTGTTTAATGTCGCCAAGAAGTCGAACTTTGGTTACCTGATTCGTACCGCGAACGCTTTTGGAGCCGAGATTATCTTGATCGGGAAAAGAAAGTATTCTTCAGGGGGCGCCGTCGCTGGAACGCGACTGACGCCTTGCCATCATTTTTATAGTTTTCAGGAGGGGGTCGCATTTGCCCGACAACGCGAGTGCCAGATTCTAGGGATCGAAATTATGCCGCAAGCCAAATCGATTGGCTCGATGCCGTTTCAGGGATCGACCGCGTTTATATTGGGTAACGAGGGAACGGGCTTGGAACCGTGGCAGATCGAACTGTGCGACGATTTTGTTTACATCCCGCAATACGGGACGGCTGGTTCTTTAAACATCAACGTAGCAGCCGGGATCTGTTTACAACGATTTGCGGAGTGGGCGGCTTGGCCGGAGTGCCCGCGTGAAGGCCATCAATACGTCTCGCGGGAAACGACGACGGATATGCACTTTAGGTATCGCGAGCAAAAAAACCGCTCTGAATAAATGTGCGTGTTCGTTATTTCTCGGGTGGCTGCTGCCAGATAACGCCCACTCTTCGTGCCCAGCGATCCCACTCGTTTGTGAGTTCGTTCAATAATTCTGGCTGAGTGGTGGCCAAATCTTGCATTTCGCAGCGATCCTTGGCCAAGTTATAAAGTTCCCAGCGGACCTCGGTTGGGGTGCGCTTCGACCAGACGATTTTCCAATCACCACGGCGTAAAGCATGGGCACCCTGATGATCAAAACCGATGCTTCGGGTGGGAACGGAGGTTCCCTGAAAGGTGGGTAACAGGCTGCGCCCTTCGAGCGGGTGGGTGCGTTTCCCGTTTCGCTGGCTGGGGTAAGAAGTTTCCGTGATATCTAACAACGTGGGCATGATATCCATGACATGCGTTGGCTCTCGTACCCAGCGATCTGTTCGCTTGATCCCCCTAGGCCAGTGGGCGATCAGCGGGGAGCTGAGCCCGCCTTCATGGGTGAAGTGTTTATACATGCGGAAGGGTGTATTACCGAGGTTGGCCCAGCCACTGCCGTACGATTGATAAGTTCCTGGGCCCCCCGTTTCTTGCAATTGAGCGTCGCGTCGCATGACGGTCTTGCCCTTGCGAGAGGGACCGTCGAAACCAAACGGTCCCCACTCGTAACAGGCACCATTGTCGCTCATGAGTAGAATGAGTGTATTGTCGAGGTCTTTGGTCTTTTTTAAGTGGTCGATGATCTGACCGACGCCGGTGTCGACGGATTCGACCATGGCTGCAAAGACGGCCATGCGTCGCGCCAAATCTCGTTGGCGGTCGACTGCCAATGAATCCCAGGCTGGATTTTTTTGTCCGGAGAAGCCGTTGCTTATTGCTTCACCATCCACAGGTACTTGGGATCGCGGTGAAAGTTGCCAGTGCGGTCCATCGATCAACCCAAGTTCTTGCATTCGTTCAAATCGCTTGGTCCGCAAGAGATCCCAACCTTGACGATAAATTTCTTCGTAAGCGTCTGCCCGTCGAGCCGGTGCCTGAATGGGAAAGTGCGGCGAGGAATGTCCGAGGAACAAAAACCAAGGTGGGGATTTTGTTTGGGCTTCACGAATGAAGTGTAATGCGTAATCGTTGAAAACATCGGTGGCATAAAATTTTTCGCTGTTTACGGCGATCTCTTTCTGCCGACCCTCAGGTAATCGAATGTAGTAATCGGCGTCGTATTGATCGTGGGAGTGTCCCCGCGTGTAACCGAAAAACTCATCAAACCCGCGCTGTATTGGACCTGTTTTGGGATGCATGTGCCATTTGCCAACGTAATAGCACTGGTATCCCGCAGGCTTCAAAGCCTCGGCTAAAGTGACACACGCTTCATTCAAGCGACCGATGTAACCGGGACCTCGACTGGGATGAGGTTTGTTGCGAGTGAAGTCACCAATGCCCGCCAGTGACGGGTATAGACCGGTCATGAGGGAGGCCCGTGTCGGGCAGCAGCGAGCCGAAGTATAAAACTGCGTAAATCGCAGGCCTTGTTGTGATAAGCGGTCAA
>JAAEPL010000528.1 GCA_024232675.1 Planctomycetaceae bacterium | reverse complement strand
TTTATTGAGCACGACCCGAATTCGGGCGTCCTCAAGGTGATGTGCAAGACGCGCGGTCGTATCCAACCGGGCGAAACGGTGACGTTGCAAGATCGGGAGGGATTGGACAGTGCCGTCATCACGATGGTCGCCAAACTGGATGGCGGCTGCTGGGCCATCAAACCTCAAGAAGACATTTCCGTGGAGGATTTTTTGCAACAAGTAGGACGGGTGCCGCTGCCTCACTACATTCGAGACGGCAATATGTCAGATGCTGACATTGAGGATTACCAAACCGTTTACGCTCGCCAACCCGGCTCAATAGCGGCCCCCACTGCCGGTCTGCATTTCTCTGATCGCTTGCTGAACCAAGTGATTGATGGCGGGATCAACATTGCGAAAGTCACCCTGCACGTGGGTTCGGGAACTTTTCGCCCGATTGCGACCGATTCCATTGAAGATCATCAGATGCATGGTGAATTTGGGATTATCGATCAGGCAACTATCAACCAACTCGAAGCCACACGACAAGCGGGTGGTCGGATAATCCCGGTAGGCACCACCTCCACTCGTCTACTAGAGACGGCTGGCCAACAAAAGCCACTGGCACCATGGAGCGGAACGACAGATCTCTACATTCGCCCCGGACACTCATTCCAGCTTGTGGACGGCTTGATCACCAATTTCCACCTACCCCGAACGACCTTGCTGGTATTGGTCCGAACTTTGGGAGGGGATGATTTGATCAAGGAGGCCTATCGCCAAGCCGTGGAACAAGAATACCGCTTCTTTAGTTACGGCGACGGCATGCTGATCCTGTAATTGACCAAGGCCACCTGAACAGGCTGATTATTTACTAATCATCAACGAAACAATCTGCCCGGCTTCCGTGAAGTTCAGCGTTAGGGCGGTGCTGTGGGAGGTCGTTGTTCCAGGTTGAGAAACGACTTGGATGGGACAGCGGTCGTCCAATTGGTCCAGGTTGAGAACCGCGGGCAGAACCCCCTCGTTACATGCCTTTATGGAAGCGGCTAATTCCACAAGGCCCGTGCCGGGTCCAATATTTCCGAAAGCGCTTTTCGGGGCGATTACTGGAACATCTTTCAAGGCGGTGTGGATCGCTTGGGCCTCAATAATATCGTCGTCGACCGTGCTGTAGCCGTTTGCGTTCACATGCCCCACTTCCGCAGCCTCCAGCCCGGAACGCTGCATTGTCATTTCTAAGTTAGCGGCCACTGCCTGCGAAAAGTCTTCGCCTTTGGGAAAGAAACTGCGGGCAGACCCCAAGATCCTTGCCAAAGGCTTGGCCCCTCTCGCCAGCGCGGCATCTTCACGTTCCAACACCAAAGCTCCCGCGCCTTCGCCGACTACCATTCCATCACGATCGACATCAAAAGGCCGGTTCGCGGTTTCCGGATTGTGGACGTTGTGGCTCAAACGATCTAGACCTCGATAAATCATGCCTGTGGTCGCCATCATGGAACCGGTGGCACCCACCATCACAGCGTCCGCCGCACCTCGGCGAATCAGATCCACCGCCTCGATCATGGCTAATAGACTTGATGCTTCAGCTTGGCAGATCGTATTGCTGGCCCCGCGAGCATCGCAGGCAATCGAAATATGAGAAGCCACCATGTTGGGAAGATACTTCAACATCCACAACGGTTCGATGTTCCGCATGGCATGGTCACCCCAACGATCGTGATCGTACTCATGATCTACGATGCATTGCCGAAAAACGCGTGCCACGTCTAAGGGGTCCGCATAAAAAGCTTCCGATCCAAAGACGGCCGCAAATCGCTCTGGATCAACCTGCCCCTCAATCGCTGCCTGTTCAGCAGCCAACATGGCAGCGGCAAAGCCGAGCTGAATCGGTCGGCACATGACCTTCAACGCTTTTCGGGGTCGCACAAATTTCTTGGGCTCGAAATCTGGAATATCGGCGGCGATCCGATAGGGCTGCTCCACGTCTACAAAGTGCTCGCGCACGCGAACACCGGATCGCTGTTGCAGCAGCGATTCCCAGAATGTTTCGAGACACAGCCCGATGGGGCTGATTATCCCAGCACCGGTTATAACCACCGGGGATTCAGAGCTCATAGATCGTCGGA
Organism: Planctomycetaceae bacterium; assembly: GCA_024232675.1. Taxonomy (GTDB): domain Bacteria; phylum Planctomycetota; class Planctomycetia; order Pirellulales; family Pirellulaceae; genus CAJQPP01. The sequence goes on along the minus strand of JAAEPL010000528.1, from coordinate 5,653 downwards.
TACCCAATTAGGACCTGTTTGGCCCTAATAAAGTAGGGGTTTTTCCGCGGATTGCCAATGGTAGATCGCCGGAACCTCGTCTCGGACGAGATTAATCCCAGTGGTAGTCAAAAATACGATACGTTTTCGTTAACTGGGCGCCCCCACGCTCCAACGTGCCTCGAGACAGTTTATTGGACTCCAGAACCCACGAGAACTCAGCCTCCGTGATCCCGTAAGCCATCGCCGGTGGGATAATGCGGCTCATTAAAACCAGCCCCAGTCCCCACCTTTGGTATTTTGGCAAGACATTCGTACTTATCAATCGCACCCGCTTGATCTTCTTTCGCCCCATCAGTATCCGCAAGAATCCAAATGGAAACAACTTTCCGTTAATCTTGCGGATCAAGGGATTGTAATCCAATAATCCAAACACAATCCCCACCGGGCCGGTCTCGTCTTCGGCTATAGAAGTTAATTCCGGGATGAGCAAATGCTTGATTGCCGCTCCTGCATGAGCAGCCTCAGTGTCTGAAAGTGGCACAAACCCCCACTGCCCGGGTAAGGCTTGGTTGTAGATGTTCAGAAAAGTCCTGACATCCTCAGCGAAATTTTTGCGACTGACGCCCCGCAACTTGAGATCAAAACGTCGAACGGCCTCATCCGCCACGAATTGCATCTTTTCGTCGAGGCCGGAAAGCATGTCGACGTGCCCATAAAACGCGTACATATCTTGGGATTTTTCAAACCCAAAGCCCTCGATTAGGGACTGATAATAGCTGTGGTTGTAAGTCATCTGGAATGTGGGAGGCGAATCAAAACCGTCCGTTAATAACCCACATTCATAATTCATCGAGGGATTTAACGGCCCCCGCATGTCTTGAATACCTTGCTCGCGGAAGCACTCCTTACAGGCATTCAGCAACGCATCCGAGACCTCACGGTCATTGATGCTCTCGAAGAAGCCGAACATGCCCAAATTTTCTTTGTGATATTTATTGTGCGCATGGTCGGTAATCGCTGCCACACGACCACATACCTGCCCATCTTTCCAAGCTAAAAAGGTCGTTATTTCAGCGTTGTCATAAAACGGGTGCTTTTTGTAATTGACCAACTCCTCCTGATTTTGCCGTAGCGGAGGAATCCAGTTGGGATCACCGTGGTAATGTTTCCAGGGAAAATTAAGAAATAGCTTCCTTTCCCTGCGATTACTGACTGGCCTTACAGTGACGGACGAAGTGGGCATTAGCGATTCGGGCAACAGGTGTGTCTTGGGGAAGGATGGCAGAAATACGGTTTCGCTAGGAAATCCGTGCTGGCATCCACGCTTGGTAGTTGAATTTTAGACTTAGTATCCCAATCACGGACAAAAGTTCAATGAAGGTAAAGCCCGAGAACCGATGCAAAACCAGAAGAATCAGCTAAAGACTCTCATAATTGGATATTTTGTCTTCTTAATTTTTGCTGGAACCGTTTCACATGCGCTACAGTGTTACAGGTGCGACGGGTTTGCTGGGCAACAACATTGTCCGAAACCTGCTCAAAAACGGGCATCAAGTCCGTGTGGCAGTACGAAAATCTAGCAGCTTGACTCCACTTCAAGGCCTCGATGTTGAGATCATTAAGGGCAAGCTGGGCGAAGTAGAAAGCACCCGCCGTTTGGTTGAGGGCACGGATGGCCTGATTCACGCCGCTGGATTGATCTGGTTCGGCAAGACCCAACAGCAACTTTCCCACGAAATTAACGTGGCGGCCTCTTTGGCACTAGGACGTCAGTGCGCTCGACTTGGCAAACGGATGGTCTTTGTCTCCTCCACAGATGCTCTCGCCGCCGGCAGCAAGACCCAACCTGCCAACGAAACCTGTCTCGAACCGGCCAAATGCGAAGCGGCTTATGTCGTTTCGAAAAGACAGGCAGAGTCAGCGCTACTCCGATTGACCGAAAGCGATGCCTTAGATTTGGTAATCGTAAATCCCAGTCTGTTTTTTGGGCCTTGGGATTGGAAGCCCTCCAGCGGGAAAATGATCCTGGCGCTGACTGAAAAATTCTTACCCATGGCTCCCTCTGGCGGAATCTCGGTTGGCGATGCGCGGAATATCGCCGCCGGTATCCTGGCAGCCATGCAGCGGGGAAGTAGCGGACAACGTTATGTGTTGGCGGGAGACAACGTATCTTACCTACAACTTTGGCGAAAAATTGCTGGCTTGGTAAAACGTCGCGGCCCCATCACGGCCATGCGCACGCCCATGAAAAAAATTCTCAGTGTCGGGGGCGACTTTTACACACGTGTCACCAAAAGCGAAACGGAAATCAACTCGGAAGCCTTGAGACTTGGCGCATGCTGGAATTTCTACGATAGCAGCAAGGCCGTCAATGAATTGGGTTACGACCCTGGAAACTACGAAACAGCTCTCCGCGATTCCTGGAATTGGTTGGTCGAAAATGGTTATTCGCTTAACAAAAAGAAGGCGAACGCCTAACTCTCGATTGCTCGCTTATTGCTACCGAGCTTACCTCTCAGCCCTCAGAAACATGCCCTCCATTTCAAAGGGCAAGGTCAATTCGCGTGACGCTTTTACTAAGCGAATTTCCAATCCAAGCTCTTCGGAAATTTCAGTAATGAAATCAATTTGAAAATAGGCTTTGTTGGGAATCACAACCTTGGTTTCACCCAGGGCGCCGGTTTCGCCAACGACCTTCACATCAGCTACCCGATTTGTGTCACCACTGATCGCAACCATGATGGTTAAATCTCCCGGCCGACTGATCGTGATTTCCATTCCCATTTTCGCCAATTCGGGCAGCTCTAGCCGACCTTTTTTTTGTGCGATATTTTCGATCGTGATGACGTCGTATTCCGTCGCCAAATTCAATTTCAAGCTTCCCTTTACCGAAGTTGCTTCAAACGGTACCTGTTCGGGGCGGGGAAATTCCAAGTTCACAAACAATGCTTGCCCGCTTTTTGTCGCCTCGGAAGCGTCTTTGCCAAGCTCAGGAAAGACCCATCCTTCCAGCGGATTCTCGATACCAGGCGGAATGCGGGACGGTTGGTGTTCGGCACCTGCCTGATCCACAAATGAATCAATTTCGACGAAGCCAATGTTAAAAACCGAATCGAGCCATTTTGCGCCACGTGCCCCCAGCACCAACTCGAAATTAGCTGGCTGTGAACGGAAATTGACACCCCAGCGGTAAAGCCCTTTCCATTTCAGCTTGCCGCTCACTTGAATGACCTGATTCAATTCTCGATCGCTCATTCCCACCCACGACCCTTCATTGATGACCGTATTGAGCTTCACTTGCTCGGCCGAAATCACTGGTACTTCAACACTTTCCACCGTTTGATCGGTGGCCTCAGCTCCCTCCGGCTTGCCTTCTTCCTGGATGGATACCGCGGTTACATGAATCGCCCGTCGCTGCTGCTCGCTAATCAGCCAGCGATTTAGGCCGCTGTCTAGCAAGGCAAGCCGGTTATCGTTGCACCGATTATTATTTTGCTCTGCTAATTGACGATTTTGAGAGTGGTCGAAACGGTCGAAGTCCCGAATAATGCTTGTGTGGTGATCTAGCGCAGCGTGGCAGGCATGGGCGGGCCTGTTACTGGATAGGAACCCCGGAAAGAGGACTCCCGCCCCCAAAACGATGGCCAGTACTTTTAAAAGTGTCACTCGAAACATATTTCCCTCCGTCGTCGCTGTAGCTGTCTCTATATATTGTCGATCAGTTCAGCGTCCCCTGCAACGGTTACAATCCAATTTTTGCAAACCGATTAGGGACCTGTCGGGCCACCAGTCGGAATCAACCGATCAATTAGATTTTCCGGCATGCCAGGCACCCGGAAATCGCACCTAGTTAGGTAAAGATGGAAGCGTTTACAGAGAGCCCGTTTATTTTGGTCGTCATCAGCGGCTTGGCCACGCTTTTTTTAGGGGTCATGTTTATACGCACCGGCGAGAAACGGGTGCTGCCTTTCGTACTAGTCGGCATTCTACTCACCATTCTTCCCATCCTCACAGATGCTTGGATTACGACCGATCGCGAGGCCGTCAAATTATCGGTGCAACGGCTTGCCCGCAGTGTTCAACTCAACAGCGTTGAAAAGACCTTACAGTTCGCTCACCCAGACGCTCCTCATGTTTACGCGTCAATTGAGAAGGAAATGCCACGATACGATTTCACGTGGTGCGTCGTTTCTGGCTTCAAAAAAATTGAAATCGGTCCGTTTGGAGAAGCGGCCGAAGTAACCTTCGTAGTCGCAGTGAATGTCGCCGCCAAATTGGGTCCCGAGGGAATCGGCTATCGCGAGATCTCTCTGGAATTGGCAAAGGACCCACAAGGCGATTGGAAAATAACCAATTATCGCCACTACTCGCCAGGCAGTCGCTCCTATTAACGACCGCTCCCATCCCCCTCCAAGTCGCTTCCGAACTTGCCACGTTTCTCGGTTAATGAACTGCGGTAACTCTAATTTCAAACAGCATGATTCAAAACGCTGTTAAATTGGAGTAAATTAGACATCTGTTTCAAATCCTTCCAAATGCCAAACAACGCCAATATTATGTCCGACGCAGCGACCGACATTCAATTAACTGACTTCATTCGAGACATTCCAGACTTTCCCAAGCCGGGGATTATCTTCAAAGACATCACGCCTTTGCTGGCCTCGCCTCAGGGTTTCAAAATGGCGATCGATCAAATGGTCGATTTATATCGAGATAAGGAAATTGATGTCATCATTGCGGCCGAAGCGCGTGGTTTCATATTCGCAACACCGCTGGCCATGGCTCTGAACGTCGGCTTTGCTCCCGTTCGCAAGCCTGGCAAGCTTCCTTACGAGCGACACTCCCAAAGCTACGAGCTTGAGTATGGAACCGACACCCTTGAAATGCACATTGACGGCGTCAAGAAAGGCCAACGGGTATTAATCGTTGACGACCTTTTGGCCACCGGCGGGACGGTCAGTGCCTGCTGTAAAATGGCAGAGCAGTGCGAGGCAGAGATCGTGGGCTGTGCCTTCTTGATTGAATTGAAATTTCTTGCTGGGGCAAAACGCTTAGAACCTTACCCCGTCCAAAGTCTGATCAAATACGATTAGCGATAAGATCCGGCCTGATGAGGCAAATACGTGAGTGAGCATCCGTCAGCAGACAGTAATTCCATCAAAAAAATGGGTGGGATAGCGTTGCAGTTTGCGGGTCCCGCATTGACCATGCTGGTGGTTTCCAGCATGGCCTTTTTTTTGGTAGAGATTTTTTACTCGGGTCCGTTTGTTGGACGCGTTAAATGGATATTGACCCTGTTTTGTTTTGCGGCGGTATTAATCAGCCGCATCTCAATTGAAGAGGGGTTCCATCGTGCTTCCGGATTTGGCTTAATCCTTGGCGTGGCAACCCTGGTGGTTACCTCACGATTGATGCAGGGCAATCCCATCGCCTTAGCTGGAATCATTGCCTTCGTCTGGTGGGCAGCGGGACGACTGACCTGGGATTGCACCTTCATTGATGAATCTAGAGATGCCACAGGCCAAGGCATGATCGATCTAGCCATCATCCGCTTCAATCGTTTCCGCGGCGTTGCCAGTGACGCAATGACTCACTCAAATAACGGAGTGGGAGCTGAAGAAACGGATGCCGCGGAATCAGCTAACAAAAACCCTTGGGAGTTATTTGTTGA
>JAAEPL010000527.1 GCA_024232675.1 Planctomycetaceae bacterium | reverse complement strand
TTTCCAGAAAGTTTTAGGATGAACCCGTCATCATTGGGGTCGGCGAACATGACAGCCAAAACCCCGCGTGACGTCGCATCGTCGGTGGGTGGCCCTTGCAAGCGGACCTTTCTGGCATCGCGCCCTGCTACCTGCTCGCTTTCGGTAACTTCGGCCACGTTGACGTCGCCTTTTAGAGCGACTTCTCTCGCCCATGCCTCGACGTTTTTGGTCCAAGACTCATCACTGGGGTTCATTCGCAATAAGAGAATTTCTACCGAACCATTTTCGGTATCTCGCGTCCACCGGCCGAGAACCATGGCGGATGTTTTACCCGCTGTCCAGTCTGCTGGCGCGGTGAATTCGATGGGGGGTGGCGTTGCTTTTGTTTCGCTGAGATTCGTGGCCGCCTCGGCGTCGATCGGTGGGTGTCCCGATGCAGGCCTGTTGTTGGCTGGTTGCTTGGTGGCAGATTGCTTGCCTGACATCTTCCCGGCAAATGGCGCGCGTCCACCCATGCGAGTCGTGAGTTCGGGACCGTTAGCGGCAAATATTTTGAGCTTCACTTGCTCATTATTGAGCTGCGATAGTTCGGCAGTCATTTGCGATTCGCTAATTGGTTTCAGTCCCAACTGTCCACGCCAGCGGTTGACGTTGGGGAGAATCTGTTGTCCCGCCGGCATGCTGGTGACTGAGATGGAAAGGTCGCTATCTTTTGTCGTGATGTTGGCAATCCGCATGGCCGATCCGCCTGGCATGGGGCGGTTCTCAAGACCTGGGGTGCTCCAACCCTCTGGCAACGTCCATTGAGGTTCGGCGTTAGCAAAATTGATCGAGCTGAGGAATGCTTGCCAAGGGGCCTCCATCGCTTCCATGTTGGGGATGGGCCCCGACAGTTTGAAGAACCATGTGCCGCTTGGCTGATCGGCAATCGCCGCGATCATGCGGTAACGAGGTTCTTGGTTTTGGAGGTCAGCACCTCTCGTGACAAAAACGTTTGAATGGAAAACTACGGCATCCTCTCGACAACTACACAAGCAGACGCACCCTAGCGCCAACGCTGTCGCGAGGGATAACGAAAATCGACCATACTGTGGGGGCTGTTTCATCAAAATGTCATACCGTTGTTGGCAGGGTCAGTTGCTTTCCACAGTCTTTATTATAGCGCCGGCAAAACCTGTGGGATACATCAAAGGCTGTGCGACATTTTGCCGCATCACTGTTTTTGGCTCTATTCCGCTGCTGCCAAAATCGTTCCCCGGCATTGGCCGAATCCGATGCGGCGGAATCCGTCTTTTTCGCAGTAACCCGACATGATCACTTCATCACCGTCGGCGAGAAATTTTCGTTCTTCTCCGCTAGGTAACGGAATGGAAGTCCGCTGCGAACCCGGAACGGGATTGTCCAGCTCGCCGTCCCAAGTCAATTCGAGCAGGCAGCCGCGTGAACTTCGTTCGCGATTCGATACCGTGCCACTGGCCATCAGGTCACCCGCCTGTAAGTTACACCCGTTGCTGCTGTGGTGAGTTAACATTTGTGCAACCGTCCAATACATATCCCGAAAATTTCCCCGGCTGAGGACATGCGGAGCTTGATTTTGGTCTCGCATCTGAGAAGTCGTTAGTGCCACCTCGAGACGAATATCGACGCCTCCCTGTGACTGATTCTGCTCGTGATTTAGGTAAGCCAATGGTTGCGGATCTGATTCCGGCCTCTCAAAGACTGGGCAGCGAAAAGGTGCCAGGGCTTCCATGGTCACAATCCACGGCGAGATCGTTGTT
>JAAEPL010000526.1 GCA_024232675.1 Planctomycetaceae bacterium | reverse complement strand
TGCCACGATCCCCATGCGGGCAATCCGCGACATGGCTTGCCAGCGACCATGAAACCTATCCATACGGGTTTCCAGGTAGACAATTTCTTCTTCGTTCATAGTGATTGTAATTACGTCTGAAAACTGTTGGCGTGTAAACCGGTGACTCCCGAACGCTCCACTCTCAATGCTGCCAAACTCTAAGCAAATTGGCCCGAACCCCTCGCGGTGATAGGTGTCTAAAGCAACAAGCCGACGGGCCTGATCGAATTTCCCAGATTTTGGTGTTGACGATTATATCATCTCGAATAAAGTAAGCCGCGTTATGCAAATCATTATGCCCCACAAATGGAACGCTCAAATGCTCGAGCCCGGCGAACAAACGCCGTGGGCTTGCGGTTCTTATCGCGCGCATATGCAAACCGTCGCGCAATCCATTTGCAGTCCTATGATGCCGATCAGGATTTAGAGTCCACGGAATAATTCGCTCAAAATGAGCCGTTATTGGCATTTGCGACCCGTGCTTTTCTAAAGATCACCGGTTTTTCGTTTTCGGTTCTATCCGACAGCTTGATCGAGACATGATGTCAGAGGCTGGCCGCCTGCACGGACATCGCTAATAGGCACCTGCCGAAATGGGTCTCACGCTCAATCTGAGCAATCAAGCACCTGACATTTTCACAAAAAAGGAAGGCCATGCTTTACCTCAAAGAGACCATTTCCGTCACGATCATTCTGTTTTCCGTTATTGATATTTTGGGATCGCTCCCGATCGTCGTTGATATGAAAGCCCGCTGTGGTGATATTCAGGCGAAGAAGGCGACGTTGACCGCAGGTCTGCTGATGGTAGCCTTCCTTCTTCTCGGGGAACGCATTCTACACGTGTTTGGCATGGATACCGCGTCATTCGCGGTGGCCGGCGCCTTGGTGATCCTTGCCTTGGGAATCGAGATGGTGCTCGGAATCGACCTCTTCAAACACGATCTGGGTGGTGATACTACCGCGATCGTTCCGCTCGCTTTTCCGATGATTGCCGGAGCCGGTACGTTAACGACCATCCTTACTTTGAAATCCGAATTCGCACCCGTCAGTATTCTGTTGGGGATCGGGCTCAATCTGGCACTCGTTTACGTGGTACTGGGCAGCAGTGATTGGTTTGAGAAGAAGCTGGGTACCGCTGGACTATCGGTGCTGCGCAAGGTGTTCGGCATCGTTTTACTGGGCATTGCCATCAAGCTGATTCGTTCCCATTTACTGGCGTAATCGTGTCTTCGGACTGACCTGCCGTATAGCTCCAGCTGTGTTTCTCTGGATCATCCCGGCAGAAAGTAGCGGAGCCGAGATGGCGGCGTTACCGATTCAACCAAACAAATCCGGCATTAAGCGACGTGGCATATGTCACCCAAATCAGGTAGGGGATGAGCAACCCCGCCGCCAACGAACGATAACGCTTGAAATGAAAGATGGTGATTCCGATGAGGAACCAAAGCAGAACGATGATGGCCAGCGCCCATTCCATTTGGTGAAACGAGAAAAACATCGGAGTCCAAAGAAAATTAAAAGCCAATTGCACACCGAATAAAGTGGCCGCAAGACGGGTGCTCTTGCCTTCCTCGATGCCCGTTCTCCAGACTAACCACATACTGATCGCCATCATTGCGTAGAGCGCCGTCCACACCGGTCCAAATAGCCAATTCGGTGGAGTCCACGAGGGTTGATTTAACTGGGTATACCAAGTGCTGATGCCTCCGGCTGTGACAATACCAATCACAGCTCCACCGCCTACGCATATCAAAAGAAGTATTGCCAAGACAGAGAATGATTTCCCTTGCGATACTTTTGGCATAGTAAATGTCCCTTATCAAAATCCCGTGTTCGAGTTCAGATAGCGATGCTACCTCTGCCCCGTGTCTTTGACGATAGCAAATAAACTGCTCACCCTTGTATCGATGAGGCACCCTCTCGTCGTTGGCTTCACCACGATGATCGTTAATCAAAAAAAATCCGCGTCGCACCATCATAGGATGAAGATGCAGACGCGGATTAGGATAATTTGCGGGAAAAATTTAACCGCTTCGATGATGCCGTAACAGCCGAATGGCTGAGCCACTTTCTGAATCGTGTTTACGAAATCGATCGCGTTTGGTCGCCAAAAATCACGCTTTTATACGTCGTAATCGTTTTGATTTGTTGGCGGATATGTATCTTGTATGTGGTGTATGATTCCTTAGTCGGCGTAAAAAGTCGTCGTGTTTTTTATCGACCGACCCCGCAGTGGTTGAGCGGCCGTGGTGTTCCGTACAATCACAATGTTAGCGATGGACCTGGAGGGGTTTGCCGGATCGCTGGAAGCGGTCACCGTCACACCAGCATTTTTGGAATCGTATGTATTGGAGTACTTGGTGGCGGATTCTTCTTCCGGAATATAGATTTCGAAATTGCGATCGAAAAACTCATCCTCCAGCAATTTCGTAAAATCTTCGAGTACCATTTCGGTTTCTAGATTGATTGAAATCCCGTTGCCGTCCTGGAAAACCTTGTTGACCTTGGTAATGGTCGTGTCGGGAACGACGGGCAATGCCATCTCATTCCACATCTTGGGAAATGTTTTATTGGCCACAGCTTGCGTATCGCTGATATTTGCCTTCCAGAACAGGAACGAGCAAACAATCAGGAAAACGGCGGATCCAATTGCTAATTTTTTGGTGTGTGACATTTTCACCTCCCTTTGGCGTCGACGATGTTTGACCTACAGAAACCTAGGCCCCAATCGCGGGTTGTGTCCGATGTGTCTACCAAGGAATTGCAATTTTCGCAGTCGTCTCGTGGGACAAGCCGGACAATCGTCAGCACCCGAAAAAAATCAGTAAAACCGGATGTTGAGAGCAGCCTCCCGTTTTACCCAAAGCCGATAAACCCGCTCCCGAACAATCGTTCCAACAGTTTTTCTCGAAAAAACTTATTGCTGCCAACTCCACAAAATTTGACTGAGAATCTGGATTTTTTCCGATTTCACCGCCGCAATCCCGCATACGAATTAGGTCGCAGCCAAAAACTGGACCCCCTCCAAGATCAGAATTTCGGACAGCTAGAAAGTCACCCTTAGGCCACAGAAGACCTGAAATGCGTGCGTCTTAGGTCCCAACTGACGTTGGGGGAACCGGTCGGAGCCGCGAATACGGGTGCGGATGCAGCGGATATGTTTTTTTACGCATCACTCCGACTCATTCACTCTGATACATGCTCTCCAAGCCGTATTTGGTGGAAGTTCGATTGAATTTTGAGGCCACAGCCTCACCCAGATCAATGCCCAGATCCATGGCGATTAAATCCGCACAGATGATGACGTCGGCTAATTCATCCGCCAACGCACCCAGATCTTCCTTGCCGCCCACTAACCCCAAGCGGATCCTTTCGATCTTTTTGATTTCGTTGCAAGCCTCGCCTGCTTCGCCTCCCAACTCGACACCACGAAAGGACAGTGGCAGCGACTCGCCACCGGCCCATTCCAGATGCCTTGCCTCATTGGATTTGCGCAGAATATCAAAACTCATAATGCTTCACTCCGTTCGATCCACGCTAGGCGGTGGGGATGCGTTGAAGGGTTTCCAGTAAGTATTTCCAAAATTTCTGCACACTACTAATCTGCACTCTTTCGTCAGGTGAGTGCGCTCCTTCGATGTTGGGGCCAAAACTAATCATTTGCATATCTGGATAGTTTGTCCCCAGAATACCGCACTCCAAACCGGCATGGCAGGCGGCCACGTGTGCGGATTCCTCGTGCATTTCTTCGTACAAATCGCTCATCAATTTGACGATGGTCGAATCGGGTACTGGTTTCCATCCGGGATACCGCCCACCGAATTCAATTTCGGCATCTAATAAATCGAAGAGAGCAAAAATGGCCGTTGCGAGATCATCTCTTTCACTATTGACGCTGCTACGCGTCAAACAACCCAAGGTAAACGCTCCGTCTTTCACCAACACGCGAGCCAAATTGTTTGAGGTTTGCACCAGATCTGCGATGGCCGGACTCATGCGATAGATTCCGTTGGGTACTGCATAGAGGACACCCAACAGGCTTTTTTGGAGCTCCATCGGTAGTACCTGCTGTGGCGCGTCCACCGACTCACAGACAATTTCCGTATCGGGATCGGTGAGTTGGTATTCCGCTCGGATGACTTCCACTGTCTCCGTCATGTAAGCGGCGAGCGCCGCGTTTTGCTCGGCCGGGACGCTGATCACCGCGAACGATTCACGTGGAATCGCATTCCGTAAACCACCCCCGTCTATCTCGCCAATGCGGGCCTGGAAATTTTGACTGGCATGCCACAGCAAACGGTTCATTATTTTGTTGGCATTGCCTCGTCCCAGGTGAATATCGACACCAGAGTGCCCGCCTTTGAGACCTCTTACAGCAATGCGAAAACCTAAATATCCCTCAGGAGCAGATTCCATGACAAAGTTCCGCTGCGCCGTGACATCGACGCCACCTGCACAACCAATGGTCAGTTCGTTGTCTTCCTCGGTGTCCAAGTTCAACAGGATATCGCCCTGCAACAAACCTCCCTGCAATCCGATTGCTCCCGTCATTCCGGTCTCTTCGTCGATCGTAAACAAAGCCTCCAAAGGGGGGTGAGCAATATCGTCGCTGGCCAACAACGCCATAATGGTGGCCACGCCAATTCCATTGTCGGCCCCCAACGTGGTCCCATCGGCCCTGACCCAATCATCTTCGACAACCATTTGGATGCCTTGAGAGTCAAAATCGAATTGCGTATCAGCGTTTTTTTGATGCACCATGTCGAGGTGCGATTGCATCACGATTGGCATGCGATCTTCCATACCCGGCGTAGCTGGTTTGCGAATAATTACATTGCCGACGTCATCGACGACCGTGGTGAATCCCAGCTTCTCTCCAAATTGTTTCATGAACGCAATCACCCGCTCTTCCTTTTTTGAAGCTCGCGGCACTTCATTCAAATCCGCGAAATGATTCCACAGGTTGCTTGGTTCCAGTTTTCGGACTTGTTCGCTCATCAGTAAATTCTCTCGCCTGGGGAAGCAGGGGCACGATTTTGTAAAAACGTTCTCCCAACCCGGAACTTGGATTGGGCCGAAGCACCGCTAGTTTACGTCCGCTTGGACGTTTGTTGAAGTTGTCCGCAAGCTCTGTGGACAAGAATTGCCGGAACAATCAAAATCCGTTCTTCTCTTCAATGACATCCCAACGAATTATCGAGGTCTATGGCATGCGCCGCATCTTTGGTTTGAGTACACAATACACCACAAAAATTGCTTCGACAGCCTGGTTGGGTGTGGTCATCTGCGTCGGCGGGTGCCAAGCCCAAAGCACCGTAGAATCGGTTACGGCCCAACATCTGTCCGATTCCGCACAAAATGGCGTACCGAAGGAATTGGTCGCCGGACCATGGATGGCTTGGCGTGGCCCGAATCGAAATGGCATCGTCATTGATCAACAACCGGTCACGACCTGGAGCGAAACTGAAAACGTGATCTGGAAAACAGCCGTTCCAGGCCGCGGACACGCGTCGCCCTCCATCGTCGGTGATCAAGTCATTTTGGCAACTTCCGATCCCGAGGAAGAAACTCAATCGGTTATCAGCTTTGACAAAAATACAGGGGCCGAAAATTGGGCCACCGTTGTCAACCGCGGAAATTTCAACCCGCGAATTTATCCCACCAACACGCACGCTTCATCGACCGTCGTGAGCGACGGTGAACAACTATTCGCTGTCTTCAATAATAACGGGGCCGCTCAGATTGTAGCGCTCAATTTGGCAGGGGAAATTTTGTGGGAGAAGGAGGCAGCCAAGTTTCTTCCCAAACGGTACCAGTTTGGTTTTGGATCATCACCTGTGCTGTACAAAGATACCGTCATCGTTTCTAGCGAGTGCGAACGAGATGGAAGTATCGTTGCTCTCAATAAAAAGACCGGCGATGAAGTATGGCGGATTGCCCGAGATACTGACACCAGTTACTCAACACCTGTGATCGCCAACGTGGCCGGCAAAGAACAATTGATTATCAGCGGGGCCAACGCGACGACGTCTTACAATCCAGCCAGTGGCGAAGAGAACTGGCGAACGCCAGGGCCATGGTCGGTGACCTGTGGAACCGCGGTTTGGTCCGATGATATGGTCTTCGTGAGTGGGGGTTACCCCACCTCCCGCACGATGGGTATCAAAGCGGATGGATCGGGTACCGTGGTTTGGGAGAACAAAGCCAAATGCTACGAACAATCCATGTTGTACTACGAAGGATACATCTATTGCTTGGCAGACACCGGCGTCGCCTATTGCTGGCGAGCCGAAGATGGGAAAGAGATGTGGTCCGAACGGCTGGCCGGTCGCGTAAGTGCTTCCCCCGTGTTGGCAGGGGGTAATATTTACCTGGCTGTCGAAAATGGGAACACGTTTGTTTTCAAGCCCAGCCCTGAAGGGCTGGAAATCGTGGCGGAAAATCAATTAGGGGACTCGGCTTACGCCACTCCGACCTTTATCGACAACCGAATTTACATGCGAGTCGCAGATGGCCCCCAACGTGACCAGCAAGAGTGGCTATATTGTTTAGGTAGTCAATAATTGTGTCGCTACTCAAACTTTGGACCTTTGCGAGAAATTGCCATGAAACCCATCGATCGTCGCCGGTTTATCTCGAGCACAGCAGCCGTGGCCGCCAGCCTTTCCGTGCCCCGTGTTTTGACGGCCAGTAAGACAGGTCGTAAGGAAAGGATTTTCGGCCAAGGAGAGCATCAGTATGAGTTTCTACATGACTGGGCCCAGCTTCCCGAGCCCTTAAGTTGGCAAACAACCCACAACGTGGCGGTGGATTCCCAAGGCCTGATCTACGTGATTCATGAAGGGCGTGCCAATCAACCCGACCATCCATCCATTTTCGTATTTGACGATCAGGGGAAAATGGTACGCTCGTTCGGCAAGCAGTTTCAGGGAGGCGGGCACGGCATCGAGGTACGAAAAGAAGGTAACGAAGAGTTCCTTTACATCGCTGCTTACCAACAGGTTAAAAGCATTGCCAAATTGACGTTGAAAGGAGAAACCGTGTGGGAGCGATTCGCACCCATGCAGTCAGGGGTCTACGCTGCCAATGAAGATACCGATCGCAAACAAGTCTGGGGACGAGATCGGTTCATGCCAACTAACTTTGCGTTCTTGCCATTTGACGATACTCACCAAGGCGATTTCTTCCTTGCCGATGGTTACGGCTCATTCTACATTCACCGATACGATAAGGATGGCAATTGGAAAAGCCATTTTGGCGGACCCGGAAATCAACCCGGACAATTCAACACCCCCCATGGACTGTGGATCGATCACCGCCAAGATTCGCCTACCCTTGTCGTGACGGATCGAGCGAACAATAAAATTCAGGTTCTAAGTTTAGAAGGAGAGCACCTGAAAACCGTAGAGGGTTATGGCTTGCCGGCCAACTTGGACGCGCGAGGTGACCTTATGGTCGTTCCTGAATTATTGGGCCGTGTGACGCTAATTGACAAAAGCATGCAACCGTTGGTGCAATTGGGAGATGATCGCGCTCGGGTAGAAGCGGATAAAAAGTTTGCCATTCGACGTGACGAATCGCAATGGCTCGACGAAAAATTCATTCACCCACACGATGCCTGCTTCGATGCGGATGGCAATATATTTGTGGCCGAATGGGTCCAAGGGGGTCGCGTTAGTAAACTGCGGAAACTGACTTAAGCCCTTCTCCGATGGAGAGCCATTGGCACCGCTGCCCTCATCCGGCATCACGCGTATTTATCGGCGCCCCCTTTTCCGGGACGCCTACGCGTGTTGCCTGATCAACGATACAATTTTCCAACCGCGTCTGTTGAAATCTAACCCTCGATAACCCATGGCAAAAAACGTTCTCGGAAGTGATTTAGAAGCCTGTTGTTTTAATCCGTTAACCGGTTTTTACCGCGACGGTTTCTGCAAAACGGGCGGCAAAGACTACGGAGTGCATACCGTTTGTGCGGAAATGACCGCGGAATTTCTCGAATTCAGTCGGGCTGCCGGAAATGACCTCAGCACGCCGGTTCCCCAATACGAATTCCCCGGACTTAAACCAGGTGACCGCTGGTGCTTGTGTGTGGAACGGTGGACGGAAGCCTTAAGGGCAGGCGTGGCTCCCCGCGTCGTCCTGGAATCTTCGCATATGTCCTCGCTCGAATTCGCTTCGCTCGAAGACTTGAAAGCTAACTCTATTAATCAGGAATCTTGAAAGATGTTGTCCGAAAAAATTCAGGCCGCCCTCAATGCTCAAATCAATGAGGAGATGGAATCTGCATTGTTCTACCTGCAAATGGCCGCCGTTTCCGACCGACTCGGATTACCCGGTTTTGTTAACTGGTTCAAAATGCAGTACACCGAAGAGCTTTCTCACGCCGATCGCTTCTTCAATTACGTCTTAGAGCGGAATGGCGAGGTGACCTTACAGGCCATCGAGAAACCGGAACTGCAGGATGAAACCCCTCTCAGTCTTTTTGAAAAAGCACTCGCCCACGAAAATCACATTTCAAAATGTATTTTCAGCCTCAAGGATCTCGCCAAAACCGAGTCAGATCACGCTACGGATGTTTTCCTAGAGTGGTTTGTAAACGAGCAAGTGGAAGAAGAGGCTGCCGCTCAAGGAGTGATCGATCAACTGCGTCTGGTCGATGGTAGTCCTAATGGGTTGTTCATGATCGATCGTGAACTCGCAGCCCGCAAACCGGAATCGTCTGAGGCAGCCTGACCGCAGCTGTTTCGCCGGCGGTGCCAGTTCACCGACATCTCATAAGCAAAGCGGCAACCCAGACATCATCTGGGTTGCCCAATTTTTGCGATTCTCACTGGCAATAGCGTGCCAGGAACAAACCCCGCGGACGGCTCCCTACTCTCTGGAAGTTACCTCGAGCAGGTGATAACCAAATTGAGTCTTCACAGGGCCTTGAACTTCATTCAACGGGCAACTGAAGACAACCTGATCGAACTCAGGAACCATTCTGCCTTTTCCAAACGAGCCCAAGTCGCCACCAGTCTGACCCGAAGGGCATGACGAGTTGTCTTTAGCAACTTGTGAGAAATCTGCGCCCTCTTCAATCTGCTTCTTCAGCTCCAAGCACTTATCCTCGGTGTCTACTAAAATATGTTTTGCTGATGCAATCATCGAAATTTACCTTTCAAAAAATGAGAAAAAGACGCTCTTCAAGGCTCGGCACCTCAAGTTGCTAGTATTCAAACTTCAGCAGAGCGTTTATCAGGAATACGGTTTGGTGGCTTGCCAGAGGAGTGTACTCCAACACCACCTTGGCTCGGTTTAGGTCAATGGTAAAAGACGGGAAACGGTCGAGGCATCCCAAACGAAGTGAAATTCACCCGAGTAAAAAGTCATTCGTTACGCAGCGTACGAATTTTATCATTCACCTGATCTGCCCAAATTTGATAGCCCTTTTCTGACAAGTGGAGAAAATCCGGTGTGATCTCCTTCGACATATTTCCTTGATCGTCGAAGAACGCGTCGCAGATGTCTAAGTAGTAAACTTGCTTGCCATCGTCATAGTTTTTGATAATTTCATTCACGGCATCGTTATTTTTGCGACGTGGCGAGTTGGGATCTTTATCGTAAGGGAAAAGGCTCAGCAAAATCACTTTAGAATCTGGCAAGCGATTCTTTAACTCTGTGAGAATCCCTGATACGCCGCGAGCGATATTTTCTGGTTTGTCCAATTTATGCCCGGTATTGTTTGTACCGATCAGCACCATCACGACCCGTGGATTTAATCCTTCGACTTCGCCATTCTGCAATCGCCAAATTACATGTTCTGTGCGGTCGCCACTGAATCCGAGATTAAACGCTTGTAAGTCACCAAACGTATTTTTCCAGGGCTTGGCCCCGGCTCCTTCCCAACCCTGCGTTATCGAATCTCCGACCAACAGAACGTCCAGTTCATCAATATTTGCTTTTTCTTTTTGTCGTAGATCGTGTCGATTCTTCCACCAAGCTTCTTGCATTCGGGAAACGGGTTTTGTGGTCGTTAAATCGTCACCAGCCACTTGCTGCTCCTGAGCACTTAAATCGACGCAAGGAAAGAAAAATAAAAATCCTAAGATTAACCAACGCATGAATAAGCTCCCATAATTTTTAATTTGTATGAGCGGTATTATGAACCCTCTCACCGTCAGCGCGAATCGGGCATAATTTCACCTGTCTTTTGCATCCAGGGGAATGATTATCTTGCAATTGCGTGTTTCATAAAGGAACATAAAAACAACGTTTTTAACTTTCTTGAAAATGGAATCTTCATGAGTCACCCGCCTCGAGTCTGCGCATTTCTGGCAATGATGGTATTTATGGCCGCCGCTAACAGTTTCGCGGAAGAGGCAGAACCGGTTAGCTACACCAGTGAAATACGGCCTTTACTGACAGCCAGTTGTTTTGGCTGCCATCAAGGCGCTCGCCAAGAGGGTCAATACAACATGACCTTATTTGATGCGTTTTTGAGTGGAGGAGATTCCGGCAGCCCAGCGATCGTACCCGGCGATGCGGATGCCAGTTATTTATTGGAAGTCATTGCTTGCGACGACGGTGAGCCTGAAATGCCCCCTGCGGGATCGAATGCCACGGTGTTGAATGCGGAACAGGTCCAGTTAATTCGACGCTGGATTACAGAAGGTGCGATCAACGACTCTCCAAAGGCGGCGGTCCCTTTTACCCAAAGCCAGCCGCCCACCTATTCACGCCAACCCAATATTACCGCCATCGATTACTCATCGGATGGAAAATGGTTAGCCGTCAATGGACTGCATGAGGTCTTATTATTCGATGCGGAACATTTGGCGGATGAGCAAATTGCCAAGCGTTTGATCGGGCTATCTTCGCGAATTGAATCCTTGCAATTTTCACCTGATGGAAAATGGCTGGCAACCTCGGGTGGCAACCCCGGGGAATTTGGAGAAGTACAAATTTGGGATGTGGAGACGGGTAAACTCCAGCTTTCGCAAATCGTATCACACGACACGGTGTACGGCGTCAATTGGTCTCCGAACGGTAAACAAGTTGCATTCGGCTGTACGGATACCAGCGTACGCGTCATCGATGCCATGAGCGGCGAACAACTGTTGTACCAAGGGGCTCATGACGACTGGATTCGTGATACGGTCTTCTCGTTGGACGGTTCTCAACTCGTATCCGTTGGTCGCGATATGACTTGCAAACTTTACGAGGTACCCACACAACGATTTGTCGATAACATTACCTCGATCACTCCCGGTGTACTCAAAGGCGGTATTGCCAGTGTTGCCCGCCATCCGAGCCGAGATGAAATTGTGATTGGCGGTGCCGATGGCATCCCCAAGGTTTACCGGATGAACCGCATCACCAAACGTGTCATCGGTGACGATGCCAACTTGGTAAGGTTACTGCCCTCCATGTCGGGGCGTATTCAATCCGTCGCCGTTTCGCAAGACGGACGGCGCATTGCCGCGGCAAGCAGCTTAAACGGACACGGCGCAGTCCACGTCTATTCTTACGAATTTGATCCCGCCGTTTCGGAAGAATTAAAAGCGATCCTGGCTAAACTGCCCGGTCAATGGAACGCCCAAGAAAAAGCAAAAGTAGACGCTTATAACCAAGCAGACGTCAAAACGATTGCCGAAGTTGCGGTTCCCTCTAGCGGGTTGTATGGCGTCGCGTTCCATCCGTCAGGCCAGCAACTGGCCGCGGCCGGGGCCGATGGCACGGTGCGCATTCTGGAGACTGAAACCGGACGACTTATCAAACAATTCCAACCTGTCGCCACCGTAAAAGCAGCCACGGAAGCGGCCGTCGTCGATTGGCGATTTGCCCCCCAACCTCCTACGAGTCCGACGTCCGACGTGACCCGCGAAATGTCCGGAATTGTCGTATCCCCCTCCACGATTCACTTCCAATCACCCACTGATTATGTGCAATTGGTTATTCAGGCTGTTACGGATGGCGGTACGACCCATCAAGATATTACCCACGTAGCCGATGTGACCTTCACGGGACTTACCGCAGACGCCGCTGCAGGGGTCAGCATCGACAACGCGCTGGTTCAACCGATTCAAAATAGCAGTGGGCAACTCACCATTAAATACGGCAAGCACCAAGTAGCCGTTCCTGTCACCATCGAAATGTCAGAGACCTACGATCCTGAGTTTCGCCGTGACGTAAACCCGATCCTCACCAAATTGGGTTGCAACGCGGGAACCTGCCATGGTTCCGCAGATGGCAAAATGGGTTTTAAGTTATCCCTTCGTGGGTATGACCCTATTTTTGACCTGCGGGCGTTTACTGACGATATGGGTGCCCGGCGAACGAATCTAGCTTCGCCATCGGAATCCTTAATGCTGGCCAAGCCGGCAGCCATGGTGCCACACAGCGGTGGCCAGTTAATCAAGCCGGATGAAAAATATTACCGCGTGATTCGCGAATGGATTCGAGCGGGGGCGCGGACCAACGCCGCAGCCCCCCGAGTTGTAAGTGTTGAATTGATACCAAAAAATCCAGTCCTCAATGAGGCCGGTGACGTTCAACAGATGCGGCTGGTGGCAACTTGGTCAGACGGCACGACCAAAGACGTCACCAAGGAAGGTTTTATTGAGATGGGCGGCATGGAAACCGCTGAAATCATCGACGGCTCCTCGGTACGTGCATTAAGGCGAGGGGAAACGCCTGTCTTGGGTCGCTACGAAGGCGCCTTTACGGCAACCACGCTAACCGTCATGGGTAAACGTGACGGGTTTGTTTGGGAAGAGCCAGAGAGCTGGACAGAAATCGATCGATTGGTTGCCCAGAAGTGGCAACGTATGAAGATTCAGCCCTCTGGGATATGTGATGACCACGAGTTTATACGTCGCCTGTACCTCGATTTAACGGGCCTTCCCCCTGCCCCCGAGACCATTCAAAAATTCGTTGCCGACACCACTCCCACCCAAGAGAAACGCACGCGTTTAGTCGATGAATTAATTGGCAGCGATTCCTTTGTCGAGCATTGGGCCAACAAATGGGCCGATTTGTTACAGGTAAACCGAAAGTACTTAGGGACAGCTGGAGCTAACAATTTTCGCACCTGGATTCGTGAGCAAGTTCGCGACAACCGCCCTTACGACGAATTCACTTATGACATCCTCACGGCGACGGGATCGAACCGTGATAACCCGGCGGCTTCGTATTACAAAATCCATCGCACGCCCGTCGATACGATGGAAAACACGACTCATTTATTTTTGGCAACGCGTTTCAACTGCAACAAATGCCATGACCACCCCTTCGAAAGATGGACCCAAGATCAATATTTCGAAACCGCAGCTTTCTTTGCGCAGGTTTCTTTAAGTACCGACCCTGCCAGTGGTGATCAACGCATTGGCGGCACCGCCGTCGAGGGAGCTAAACCGCTTTACGAAATTATCTCAGATGGTGACGTTGGAGATATTACTCACGATCGTACAGGCGAAGTCGCCTCACCCGACTTTCCGTTTGATTGCGACTTCGAAGTAAACGCCAAAGCACCGCGACGTGCTCAATTAGCATCATGGATCACCTCCCCCGATAATCCTTATTTTGCATCCAGTTATGTAAATCGACTTTGGGGGTATTTACTCGGCACCGGTTTAATCGAACCCCTCGATGATATCCGCGCAGGAAATCCACCCACCAATCCTCAGTTGTTGGCGTATTTACGCAAGGAATTCATTGAAAGCGGCTTTGATGCTCAGCATATTTTGCGCCTCATTTGTAATTCCCGAACCTACCAACTGTCGATTGCCACCAACGAATTCAATGCCGACGATGCTGTCAATTATTCCCACGCTATGGCGCGTCGACTGCCGGCCGAGGTGCTCTTCGACGCCATTCACTTTGTCACCGGAAGTGCCTT
The DNA here is from genome assembly GCA_024232675.1 of Planctomycetaceae bacterium. Taxonomy (GTDB): domain Bacteria; phylum Planctomycetota; class Planctomycetia; order Pirellulales; family Pirellulaceae; genus CAJQPP01. The sequence continues at coordinate 14,385 of JAAEPL010000526.1, read as the reverse complement.
AAAGATCCCAGGGGTGCCCGCCGGCACACGTGCTGCCGCACTGCCTGACAGTGGGGCTAGGTTGCCCAGTGGTTTTCTTTCCACACTTGGTCGACCTGCCAGAGAGAGCGTCTGCGAATGTGAGCGATCCAGCGATCTACAACTGGGCAGCGTTCTGGCACTAGTCAGCGGTCCTGATATCTCGCGCGCTATCGATGACCCTAATAACGCTCTGGCAAAACTGGTATCGCAGGAACCCGATGACCGTAAATTAGTCAGCGAAATATACTTGCGGATTCTCAACCGCCCCGCGACCGAAGAAGAAATCAATCAAACCCTGGCAACATTTTTAACACTCGATGCCGATCATGAAAAACTGACCGATCAACGAAATACGCATCAGGCGGAAATCACCAGCCGTTTACCCGAGTTGGAAAAAGAACGTCTGGCAATGATCGCCAACGTAACGCAGGAATTGAATTCCAGTATTCAGCAGCTTGATCCCGATTTGGTACAAAAAGAGGCTGCCCGGGAAAAAGCCATCGTTGATACCCGCACAGCCCTTGATCAATACTCAAACAGTCCGCAGGGGCTGACCGCTTGGTTAGATCAACAACGCTCGTCTGTAAATTGGTATCCGATTGCGATAACGAAATTCCAATCCGCGGTGGAAAAGCCTTTTTCGATACAGGAAGACCGCAGCATTTTGCTACAGCCTAAACCCGGTGTGGATGTGTACAGTCTGCTATCGCAAACGGATTTGACTGGTATATCCACGGTGCGGTTGGAACTCATTGCGGATAAATCTCTGCCAAATAATGGACCTGGTTTGGCAGTCAATGGCAATCTTGTGCTAACCGAATTCGAAATTGAAGTCGCGCATCCGGACCAACCTGAGACCTGGAAGAAAGTCGAAATCGAATCGGCCGTGGCTAACGTTGAGCAACCCTCCTATTTAATCGAGAAGACTTTTGACGGCAATCTCGCCAGCGCCAACGGATGGGCGATGGTCAATCGCGTTGGCAAAACCAATTGGGCCACCTTCCAGCTGAAATCACCTATTGGTTACGCCGTTGGGACTCGTTTGCGATTCCGCTTGCACCAAAACTATGATGCGACGCACCAGATCGGACGTTTTCGCATCTCGTTAAGTCGCAACCATGCCGTGGGATTGGGTCTGTCAGGATCCTTAGTCAACGCATTAGCCAAACCAAAAGAACAACGAACGGCGGAAGTCAAAGCGCAATTGCTGACAGCCTTCCGCAAGAGTGATTCCGCGTTTGCCGAATTGGAAGCCGCACATAATCAAGCCAAAGTACCTGTGGTCGTTCCGCCGGAGATCATAAAGCTCCGTGAAAAGCTGACGCGGGTCAGCCAACCCGTCCCGGAAGACTCGTTGCTCGTGCAACTGAATCAGGATGTCGCCATGAGCAGTACGCAGCTTTCCAATTCACGATTAACGGCCGCACAGGACCTAGCGTGGGCCTTGATAAACAGTCCCGCGTTTCTATTTAATCACTAACCGTACCTCCCATTTCCACAAGTCCCTCACGGGATGCAAGAAATTTCCATTCAATAAAAGGCGAAACGATGTTTCGAATTGTAGGACAACCCGGCAAGGATCTCTGTGACCGGGAATTGAAGGTTTCGCGGCGCGATATTTTACGCGTCGGCAGTAGCGGCATGATGGGGTTATCCTTAGGTACTTTGTTGAAACTGAAATCTGCCACAGCCGCTTCGCCGATTTTTTCGAAAGGTGACGCACCCGGCTGGAATCGAGCTAAAAGCATCATTCTGGTTTACCTGCAGGGTGGCCCCAGCCATCTTGATCTATGGGATCCCAAGGAAAATGTGCCCGATAATGTAAAGAGTGTTTTCAAACCGATTTCGACCAAAATCCCGGGCATCAAGTTCACAGAAAACTTGCCCCAGTTGGCGCAACTGAACGATCGCTTCACCTTGATTCGATCCATGAGTTACACGCCAGTTGGGCTGTTCAATCACACGGCAGCCATCTATCAGATGATGACCGGGTATACGACGGATAAGGTAAGTGCGTCGGGACAATTGGAGCCGCCATCTCCCAAAGATTTTCCAAATTTCGGATCGCATATCGTCAAGATGAAACCTGTCCAGGTACCCATGTTGCCGTTTGTCATGCTGCCGCGTCCGTTACAGGAAAGCAATGTCGTTGGCAAAGGTGGCACCGCAGGATTTCTCGGAAAAGCCTTTGATCCCTACACGCTTTTTCCGCAAGGTGACGATTTAGATATGGCCAAGATGAATCGCATCAAGATTGACGATCTGCAGTTGCCACCAGAGATGTTTTCGGTCCGCTTGCGACGTCGCGCAAAACTAAGAGATCTGGTTAATCAGCAGATGCCCGAAATCGATAAGGCCGTGGCATCATTCGAACTGGATCGTCATTATCAACAGGCGCTCGATCTCGTCGTCTCTGGGCAGGCTCGACAGGCTTTCCAAATTGGCGACGAGTCCGAATCCACGCGCGAACTTTATGGACGAAATACATTTGGAGACAGCTGCCTGTTGGCACGGCGGCTGGTCGAAGCGGGTACCCGCGTGGTGGAAGTCGTTTGGCCGAAAGTCGCTAACAGCGACAATCACAGCTGGGATCAACACGTGGATTTGAGCAAACGCATGAAAAACCAATCTGCTCCGATGTTCGACCGGGGACTTAGCGGTTTGATCCAAGACCTCGACCAGCGCGGCATGCTGGATGAAACGATGTTGGTTGCGGTGGGTGAATTCGGCCGCAGTCCTCAGCGTGGAGTCAGTACCTCTGGCAACAATAATTCCGATGATGGTCGTGATCACTGGCCTTATTGTTACACCGGCTTGGTCGCCGGTGCAGGAACTAAACGCGGTTACGTGCATGGTCAATCGGATGAAACGGCCTCCGCTCCCATCGAAGATCCTGTGCATCCAGCGGAGTTACTGGCCACCATCTATCACGCGTTTGGTATTCATCCCGAAACGATGGTGATGAATCACCTGAATCAACCTCGTGAACTGGTCAAAGCAAATCCTGTGCATGCTCTGTTCGCATGATCGCCGCTTTCAACGGAATCGCATCCTCCGTGCCTGTTAAGGTTAAGCAGCCTGATCTAACGATTAGTCGCTTTCTGCAAAAGTAAAACTCGCATGCCCGCTACTTGCCAAATTTGCCATCGTTTGATGAGGCGTGGAACGACCCAGCACCACCTCATTCCACGGGCATGCCATCGCAACAAGTGGTTTAAGAAGACTTTTAGCCGGGAAAAGATGCAGGAGACCGTAGAGCTTTGTCGAGATTGTCATCAAGCGGTCCATCGTTTTGTCCCGTCGGAAAAAGAGCTGGGAAGGCATTTTCACTCTTTGCAATTACTTCGCGATCACCCGCAAATATCCAAGTTCGCGGCGTGGGTTCAAAAGCAGCGATGATATTGCCCCTCAATGGATTGAGTTAGGTCGCTCTCCTGATACGATTCTGGCGTTCCACGGTCACAGCGATTGTTTGTCTTGAGAGTCACTGGCGTCTCGATACAATGGGTCCTCAGAACGCTATCCATCCCCTGTCAATTGAGTCAATCGAGTAACCCCAAAAATGGACACGCAAATTTTCAGCGGCTGTATCCCTGCCCTGATGACCCCCTGCCACGCTGATCGCACCCCCAATTTCGATGCGCTTACCCAAAAAGGAAAGCAGTTGATGGAGTCCGGAATGAACGGGGTCGTCTACTGCGGATCAATGGGGGATTGGCCACTGTTAAGCGACGCTTGGCGAATGCAAGGCGTACAACGCCTTTGCGAATCTGGCGTGCCGGTTGTCGTAGGCACAGGGGCCATCAATACGCGTTCCGCCGTAGAACATAGCGCCCACGCAGCGGCCGCAGGAGCCAAGGGGTTAATGGTCATTCCACGGGTACTTTCGCGGGGCACCTCACCACGTGCGCAACGCGATCATTTTGCGGCCATTTTAGCAGCCGCACCCAACGTGCCTGCCGTGATTTACAACAGCCCCTATTACGGCTTCGAAACCCGCGCAGATCTCTTCTTTGATCTACGCCGAGAATTTCCCAACCTGGTTGGCTTTAAAGAATTCGGAGGCAGCAAATCGCTGAGCTATGCCGCCGAGCATATCACCGGAGCCAATCCTGACTTAACACTGATGGTCGGTGTGGACACTCAGGTTTTCCACGGTTACGTGAACTGCGGTGCCAAGGGCGCCATCACGGGCATCGGAAATGCCCTGCCTGACGAGGTCTTATGCTTGGTCGATCTGTGTGAAAAAGCGGCTGCCGGGGATGTCCAAGCACGTGGCCTAGCCAAACAATTGGAAGAGGCCCTAATGGTCCTGTCCACGTTTGACGAAGGCCCTGATTTGGTGCTTGTTTACAAATATCTGTTAGTACTCAATGGTGACCTCGAATACGAAGTCCACTTTAACGAAGCCGACTGCCTGAGTGAGAGCCAACGCAGTTACGTTGAATCACAATATCAGTTGTTCCGTACTTGGTGGGCTGGTTGGCCGGGCAAAGAATATTCCAGCATGCAAACGGAAACGGCTTCGGTTTAATTCTCTCTGGACCAGAAACGAGGCACAGGCCAGCGATCACCAAGTCATCACACTTGGTGATCGTCGCATATCCATTCCAAGGACTGGCAAAGCGTTAGGCTACGGCATCCGCGTGTACGCTTTCTTTAGACCAGCCGCCATCCACCAATCGCCAGACTTTACCTGGGTTTTCATCACGCAGCACTTCTGGCAACCGGTGAGGTCGGATATTGTCGAAGGATTGCAGCATACCGAACCGCATCAATGAGCCCGGTATTCCGACCGCAGTGAAACCTGGGTGCCCGGTCGCCGGAAAGGGTCCGCCATGATTCATGGCCGAACAGACGGCGACGCCCGTCGGCATTTTATCGTTGAGGAGACGCCCAACTTTTTGCCTTAGGTGCGGTGCCAACTCGTCGTACATCCCATCATCAGAGCCATTATTGGCCGTGTAAAAACAGCCGGTTAGGTTACCTTCCATCTGCTTGATGATTTCAGCAGCTTGTTCGCCGTTGGCGAACCGGACCAACAATGTGGCATTTCCAAACGCTTCCGTTTGCAGCGTGTCGGGTCGTTCTAAAAATGTGTCGCCTGACACTTCCAAAACGGTATTGGCATAGCTGTATCCAGCACCGCCGCCGACATTTCCGCCACAGACGATCTTAGCGCCCGCGGCAACAAGCGTTTCGATCGCTGAAGCCAGACCCTGCTGCCCCGATTGCGATAACAAGGTTCCCACGCCGGCAGCGGAGAACTTGCTGGCTAAATCATCTCGAAAGGTATCTCCGTGCTCGCCCGCAGGCAACAGAATTAAGCCTGGGTTGGTACAAAACTGACCCGTTCCCATCAAGCAGCTGCCGGTCAATTCGGTAGCAATTTCTGCGTTTCTCTCCGCCAATGCGCCGTCCAGTACCACGACCGGATTCACGGAAGACAGTTCCAGGTAAATCGGTTTGCCGACGGCGTCGGCGGCGGCTTTTAGTTTCAAACCAGCCTGCCTAGCTCCGGTATATCCGATCGCAGCTAACCGCGGATCGCCTGCCAGACGTTCGCCATCGGCATGCGACATGCGGTAAATCATTTGCACGGTACCGGCGGGCATTCCGGTTTCTTCAGCGGCGGCTTGCGCCTCTTCTGCTAACAAACGGGTGGTCCCCGGATGCATGGAATTGGCTTTTGCAATGACCGGGTTCCCTGCCGCCATGGCGGCCGCGAAATCACCGCCCGAGATGCTTCCAAATGCCAAAGGAAAATTATTAGGTCCAAAAACGGCAACCGGCCCGATGGAACCCAACTTGGAACGAATATTAGTGGCGGTATCAATAGTCGGTTGGCACCAACTAAAATTCCGAGCGGCTTGGGCGGCTTGCCGAAGTTGTCCGGTGGTTCTCGGCAACTCACCCGACGCCAGCCGCGGCTCGACCGGCAACGCCGTTTCGCGGGACGCCATTTCGCATATTTCCGCCGATCGCGCCTCGATGCGATCTGCAAAGCACTCTAAAAACTTGGCAATCTGCTCTGCCGGCAAACCACGCATGGTTTCCCATGCCGATACAGCGGCATCTAATGCCGCTTCGCATTCTTGCCAACTGCTGACGGGGTACTCATCGGCAATGGGAGTTGCTGATTGGGGGTCCTCCGCCTGAAATGAACCATTATTCATTGAATCTTGCCATCGGCCCCCGATCAAAACCTGATGCATGGACATCGCGTATTCCTTAAAATTGAGGTTAAATATTTTCTAAATTCGATCGGACCAAGCGTTACTTAAGGCGTTAGATCGATCTATCGCTGCGTTCTGTGGCTCCCCTTGGAGATTGTCACAGCATAGCATCACGGCAGATGGCAGTAGCGACCATCCCAACCGTTTAATAAACTGGCTTGGTACACAAATTACTTCATTATCCGCTCACTGCAATCCTGACGCACCACGATTCAACTATGCAGCGCATTCAAGTCATCGATTCCCACACGGGAGGCGAACCCACTCGTATCATCATTGCCGGTGGCCCAGACCTTGGCGATGGGCCGTTGCAGGATCGACGGCGTATCTTCGCCGAACGATTTGACGATATCCGTCGCGCCGTCGTCGACGAACCTCGGGGCTCCGACGTGTTGATCGGCGGTCTGCTGTGTAAGCCAGTCGACAACCGCTGCTCAGCCGGTGTGATTTTCTTTGACACCGCCGGATTTTTAGGCATGTGTGGGCATGGCACCATGGGATTTGTAGCAACGCTGCAGCATCTCGGCCATATTGAGTTAGGACCCCACACCATCGAAACACCGGTGGGACCGGTGGAAATTGAATTAGCTGAAAACAACCACGTGACGATCCAAAACGTCGCAAGTTATCGGACCCACGCGAACGTACAGATTGATGTCCCCAATTACGGCCTCGTAATCGGGGATATTGCCTGGGGTGGAAACTGGTTTTTTCTCGTTAAAAATTCGTCGGAAGAGCTGAGCTCTGATAATACGGATCACTTGCTGCGAGTCACCAAACAAATTCGTGCTGCACTTAAACAACAAGGCGTGCGCGGACCGAACCAAGAAGAAATTGACCATATCGAACTCTATGGACCGGCCATGGATTCGGCCAACCAAAGTAAAAATTTTGTGCTTTGCCCAGGCGGTGAATACGATCGTTCACCGTGCGGCACAGGCACGAGTGCCAAACTTGCCTGTTTAGCCGCCGACGGTATTTTGGGTGCGGGGGAAGTTTGGCGACAGGAGAGTATCATCGGCAGCGTATTTGAGTGTAGCTATCAGCAAACCGGCGACGAGAAAATCGTCCCTACGATTCGGGGACAGGCCTATGTTTGCGGCGAGTCCAATCTCATTCTTGACCCCCACGATCCTTTTTGCATGGGAATCCAAATATGAGTGAGCGGATCATTGTCATTGGTGGCGGTGTCATTGGAGCGATGTGCGCCTGGAACCTCACTCAAGCGGGCTGCCAGGTAACCGTGGTCGATCGCGACAACTTTGGCGCGGCATGCTCCCACGGCAATTGCGGTTATGTCTCTCCCAGTCACGCTCTCCCTTTGACGCGGCCCGGTCAAGTGACCGCCACGCTCAAAGAGATGTTCAAACGCAACTCAACCTTTGCAATCAAGCCGCGGCTTTCAACGGATTCGCTAAGCTGGTTCTGGAAATTTGGACGGCGCTGTAATCAACAGGCCATGATGGAGTCAGCCGTAGGTCGAAATGCCATGCTGCAATCCTCCAAACAACTTTACCAGCAACTAATTCAGGATGAAGGGATTGAGTGTGAGTGGAAAGAGGTTGGAATTCTTTTCGTTTTCGACACCCCCCAAGGTTTTGAGCACTACCGTGAGACCGAGGCGTTACTCCGCGAGGAATTTGGGGTCGCGGCAACGCCTTACACCGGCGACCAACTCACGACTGTTGAACCCGCACTAAAACCAGGACTGGGTGGTGCTTGGCATTACGAGGGTGACTGCCACCTGAGACCCGACAAATTGATGACGTCCTTGCGTAAAAATTTGGAAAGTCGCGGTACCCAATTTTTGGAACAGACTGCGGTGGAGCGGTTTATATCGGAAAACGGTATGGCCCGTGGCATTGAAAGTCAGGGCCAAGTTTTTGAAGCCGATAAGTTTGTCGTCGCCACCGGTGCCTGGACGCCATTCTTGAACCAACACCTCGGATGCAAAATTCCCATTGAGCCTGGCAAGGGGTACTCGTTAACCATGCCGACGCCCGCGCGGATGCCAAAAATACCCATTATTTTTGAAGACGCCCATGTGGCCATCACACCGATGGACACCAAATATCGTATCGGCTCCACCATGGAGTTTGTTGGCTATGACACCACAATCGACCCGGGAAGATTACAGCTGTTGAAAACTGCGGCATCTAAATATCTGCACGATCCCTACTGCGATCCAGTCGAGGAGCAGTGGTTTGGTTGGCGACCGATGACATGGGATGGAAAGCCCATTATTGATCGCAGTCCGGCGATGAAAAATGTGTGGATCGCGGCCGGGCACAACATGCTGGGGATTAGCATGGCGACTGGAACAGGGAAATTGGTGCGTGAATTGATGCTCGACGAGAAACCTCATTTGGACACCCAACACTTCTCAATTTCGCGTCTCCGTTAAACACACCTGTTCTCTGAATTTGAGAATCGCATATAAGCTTGCTGCGCGGTCTCGACACCTTACAATTGGCTCTGTTGAGCCGAAACTCTTTTTCCTTGATTTACCTAAAAGCGTGCCATGGGCGACCAGCAAATCAACCCGTTAACCAGTGCCGATAAGCGAGCGTTTCTTCGTCATCTACTCAACGATATCGCAGCCTTGGAAACCATGCTGGAAGAAGGCATGGTGGAGTCGGGAAAAATTCGTGTCGGTGCCGAACAAGAATATTGCCTGGTTGGTAATAATTTACGACCTCGCATGACAGGTCCCGCCATTTTGGAAAGCATTGAGGATCCTCATTTCACTTCCGAATTAGCGCGATGGAACCTCGAAATTAATTTGGATCCGGAAGAGATCGGCCCCGGTTGTTTTTCACGCATGGAAAATCAACTGAATCAGCTACTGAAAATTGCTCATCAATCCGCCGAGCAATTTGAAAGCCAGGTCATCCTCACCGGAATTTTGCCGACGATTCGTAAAAGTGAGTTAGATTTCGACAATATGACGCCCAACCCGAGATACCGGGTACTGGACACCATTCTCAAAAATCTCCGCGGGGAAGAATTCATCTTAAATATCGAGGGAGTAGACGAACTGATTGTGAAATCAGACTCGATTCTCTACGAAGCTTGTAACACCAGCTTTCAAATCCACTTGCAAATTGAGCCCAGCGAATTTGCCGATCGTTATAACTGGGCGCAAGTCCTTGCTGCTCCCGTTCTAGCATGCTCCGTTAATTCACCCTATTTGCTGGGACGTGAACTATGGATGGAAACGCGAATCGCGCTGTTCCGCCAAAGCCTCGACATTCGACACGCCGGAAATTACGTCCGCGATAAACAACCGAGGGTAAGTTTTGGTCGGGACTGGCTCAAAAAATCTGCCGTGGAAATTTTCAAAGAAGACGTGGCGATGTATCGCCTGCTGGTATCGTCGGACATTCACGAAAGCTCCCTCGACGTACTGAAGCGGGGAGACATCCCCGAATTGAGAGCCATGAATCTGCACAATGGCACACTCTATAAATGGAACCGTGCCTGTTATGGCGTGGGCGGGGGAAAACCACATTTACGTATTGAAAATCGCTACGTACCGTCTGGCCCAACACCCCACGATGAAATGGCCAATACCGTCTTCTGGGTCGGCTTGATGTTGGCGATGCCCGAAGACTGCCGCGGAGCCTGGAAAGATCATTTCCACTTTCGAGACGTGCGACACAATTTCCTGATCGCCGCCCAACATGGACTCTCCAGCGAACTGAAGTGGTTCGGTGAGATCAAACCAACCACAGAGTTAATCTTGGAAGACCTGCTACCCTTGGCCGAACAGGGCTTACAAAAAGTAGGCATTTCAAGTGAAGAAGCTGCATTCTGGTTGAGCACCATCGAAAAACGTGTCCGCAAGCAACAGACAGGTGCCGACTGGATTGTGAATTCCTTGCGTGACTTGCGACCTCGCTGCTCGGTCGATGAAAGCCTATTAATCGTCACCCAAGAAATGGGTCGATATTGCCGCGAAGGCGTTCCCGTACACGAGTGGGAACCACCCGAAACTCGAGTATTGGCAAGCATTCCAAATCGATACGACCGTGTCGACAGCGTGATGAGTGGAGACGTCTTAACAGTACGGGATGACGATTTACTGGATTTTGCTCAATCCATAATGGAATGGTATGGTCACCATCGACTTCCCGTAGAAAACGTCAAAGGCCAATTGCGTGGATTAGTGACGTCGCGAGACATTGAAAATTACAACGCCAGTCCTGATGCGCAAAATCCTCCGTTAGTGCGTGACTGCATGACCACGGACGTGCTGGTCATCGAACCCGAAATATCATTGGAAAAAGCCGAAAAGGTCATGCTTGCCAATGAGATCGGCAGCTTACCGGTAGTCCGTGATGACCGCATCATTGGCATTGTGACCGCGGATGACATACGAAATGCTAGGGCCAAGCTGCAGGCATAGCTAACCTCGCTTGATGAAAGTTAAGCGAACCTGACAAACGACTCCTTTCCCGGCGGAAACCCGAATAATCCCGCAAATACAGGAGGGGATTGGGCACTTTTGGGCGGGGAAAAAAATTGTTTCGGCCGGCAGCACAAAATACTGCATCCGGATTCCTCTGCGCTGCGAACATCCCAGCAAATCCTGAGAAAAACCTCCCTAACGGCTTTTTCAGGCTGGAATCGTAGGACTCAATTTTGGAGCCCTAGGCCTATTTGTGTCACATGTACCTTGGAGCCATCTATGAAATCGTTTGTCTTATCTCTTGCGGTCGCGTTAGTCACTTGTTGCGTTGTCAACGCACAGGATGTTCCGCCGGCCCTAAATTTCACGGTGAAAACCATTGATGGGAAAGATAAATCTTTGTCCGACTATAAGGACAAGGTCATCGTCGTTGTGAATACTGCCAGCCGTTGCGGTATGACCCCCCAATACTCAAAACTACAATCTTTGCACAAGAAGTTTGGCGATCAGGGCTTGGCCGTCCTAGGATTCCCATGCAACCAATTTGGTGGTCAGGAACCTGGCAGTGAAAAAGATATTATGGCGTTCTGCAGTGACAACTATGGCGTGGAATTCGACATGTTCTCCAAGGTCAACGTCAACGGTGATGACGCAAACGACTTCTTTAAGCACCTGACAAGCCTCGACACCAATCCCAAGGGTTCGGGCAAGGTCAGCTGGAATTTTGAAAAGTTCTTGATTGATCGAAACGGTAATGTTATCGGAAGATTCGGTTCACGCACCGATCCCATGGGAAAAGACTTTGTCGCCGAAGTAGAAAAAGCTCTGAACGACAAATAACGATAAACAGCGAGAGATCCCGCAACGGGGGACTCGCCAGAATAAATGATGCGAAAGAAACTCAGGGCGTGCGGCTTCTTCAGGTAGCCAACCGCCCTAGTTTTTTAAAAGGTCAATCGCATGTGATCCTGGCCAATGATCAACGATTGGTAAATTGGTTTCACCGACGCTAAATCCAACTCCTCCTCCGGATTCCCCATCGGATTGAAGTGCACGATCACACAGCGATCAACATCTGCAGCAGCACACACCTCAGCAACGGGTGTTAAGCAACTGTGCCCCGTCTTTTCCGCCATGGCTTCATTGCCGTCTGCGAAATTGCATTCATGAATTAATAAATCGGTTCCTTGAATGAAGGCGATATAATCGGCAGACGCGGATGCTGTTGTATCAGTGATGTATGCCAGATTGGAATCCTTCCACTCTAAGCGATACCCAAGGCTGGTGCCTGGGTGCTTTAGGGGGCACCAAGTTATGCGACCGTCCAAGGGTAAATCCAAGCCGCCTTGCCCTTGGGTAGGATCGACCGTCACCCATTCGAAATTCGGTGGCAGTGGAAACAGTTGATCTGAAAAAAGTTGCGTTTTCACCGCCTCGAGCTTGTCAGCAGCACCGTATACAAATACCCGCTCCACTTTTTTCTCGTGCAATACGTCGATGTAAAACGACAAGCCGACACAATGATCCAAGTGTGCATGGCTTAAGAAAACGTGCAGTTCCGGAGTTTGAATCCAATCGCGGACTCGAAAAAACCCGGTGCCTGCATCGAGGATCACACCCGCCTCGGGAATCATCATGCAAGCAGTATGTCGCGTCTCATTGGGATGGTAGCCAGCGGTTCCCAGTAAATGAATGTCCATAGAGTACCCAACCTTCCCTAGCGTGTTCCAATGCTTGCACATTTAGATCTATCAAGACTTGCTATCGCTTTTTCGAACAAATCGAATGACTGAATCGTAACAGCCAACCTAGCATTTCGTGAATTACCCGAATGACTTTACCCGTCACACGAGATTGCCAATTTTTGCGGTATTCGCTAATTTGTGAATTCGAATCATTTCAGACCAAGTCATTCCTTACCCCATCCACCCAGCAGACCGACCGTCTCAATCCGATTGGAACCTTATTATGGTTAAAACTGCCGTTAGTGCGATCACCTGCCTTGCATTCTGTCTCCTGAATTCCACCGTTTCGGCCCAAGTCGTCGATTTGCCCAAAACCATGCTCGGTAATTGGAATTGCAACACCGAAAAAACCATTGCGATTATGAAAGAGGCTGGTGCTGCCGAAAATCGCATCGAAATGGCGAATCAGATGTTGGGCGGCATGAAGATGGAATTTACGAAGGATAATTTGACCGTCTCTTTGATGGGCCAAGAAATCAAAGCCACCTACCGTGTCAAAGAATACAACCCGGCCAAAAAGTGGGTAAAGCTATCCATCGAGGCACCTCAGCGACCGGATGTCCAATCGTTTGAATTCACCTTAGATAAGGCGGATTCATTTACCGTCAAATTGCAAGATCAGAATATGGTTTTTGATCGTGCCAAAAAAAGCAAATCTGGTAACTAAGACACGACCATCTCGCGAACCACATAGAAGCCGACATCGCGTCGGCTTTTTTTATTGCGCTTCGTGTTACCCACTCGAACGCACAGCCTATTTGCCGTTACCAAAGATTCCTTTAAGTCCGCCCAGAACTTCTTTTTCAAAATTCTGATTGCCCTTTTGGAACAGGCCCTGCAATTCATTATTGATCGCTTTGCCCGCAGAATCCTGCAATATATTTTTAGTCAGTTTCTGCAGGATGCTTCCGTCGATTTGAGGTTTTTGGACTGTCCCCCGGATCGGGATTTTAATGGTCTTCCCGCTCAAATGCTTAGCCAATGCATTCTTTGCAGTCCAATGCGGCAAGATCGGAATCTCTGCCACCATATCCATCGATTGATCAAATCCAACGCTTCCGGAAGTACGAATGACAATATCCTCAATACGAAATTCAATTCCCTCGTTGATCACTCGGCCATTTTCGATTCGGAAAACGACTTTCTGTTGAGGAAATTTGAGCCATTGAGCATCGGCTGCCGCGGGCCTTGTGGTGAATGCAGCGCCTTGAGCAAACGATTTGATGCGATTAACCAATTGCACTAACTGCTGTCCCACCGGTCCCGGTCCAATTCCAGCTTGATGAAGGGTTGCAACTCCCTCTACGCTTGAGGTTTCCAAGCTGTCCAAAGGGATGCGTGCCTTGTTGATTCCCAAGCTGATTCGACCCTGGGCGGTCGTAGCGCCTGCGATGACTGGGGCCACGTACTGCAACCACGCCCGGCAAATTTCGGGGCTCAACTCAACCTGTTCCAGTTTTTCACCGGGCGTCAAATAAAGCACACTCTCTTCACCCCGCAAATCGAGTTGTGGGGAAAGTCTCATGAGGCCGTTACTGAAAGGAATATTTTGCGCCTGCGCGATGGCTATTCCCTGAGCTAACTGCAAATCCAATTGGCTACCTCCAATCGGTAATCCAAGGATTTGGCCCGATTGCCAAGTTGCGGCAGTCGCCACTTTAAATTCTGGATTGATCCATGACTCACCGGGTTGACCGTAGCGAGGGTTACAGGCGGGTCCTTGCATGCGAAAGCTCCCACCACGCAGGCCTTCCAGACTGGCCATGCCACCCAGCATCGAGTCGACTAGCGGCTTGAGTTTAAGCCAATTGGGCTCCCAGGTTCCTTCCAGATCGGTATCTAACGAGTTCGACAGGTTGCGTATTTGGCCTGTCACACGGGCTTCTAAAACAGACGCCTTCACCTGAGCATCATTCAGCACCAGGTGCTGTAAATCTCGACTCAGTTGCAGCGTCGAATTAATCGCAACCGC
>JAAEPL010000525.1 GCA_024232675.1 Planctomycetaceae bacterium | reverse complement strand
ACCTTGGAGATGATATTAGCGTTGGAGGTCGAACGAGTCGAGCTTTTATTTGTTTTTTTTTTTTTTTTTTTTGCTTGATTTTGTCAACGTGCTCTGCTAATGTACGAATATGAACATACAAGAATATTTAAAACTCGGCGGTATAAGTCAGACCGACTTTGCAAAGAAAGTGGGTGTAACTCAGAGCTTTGTCTCTCAATGGCTATCAGGTTATAGGCCAGTGCCAGCCACTAAAGTGGTGGCTATTGAGAAGGCAACAATTGGACTCATTTCAAGATACGATTTACGGCCAGATGTATTTCCAATAGAGGATAAATTTTGAATAAATTCAAAAAAGCAAAGCGGCAAGCACGCTTTATAAAGCAATCAACCAGAAAAAGACAATCGATTATCACGTTATTAAAACATCTTAAAGAGGCATTGAAATAATGGCAAGACCCACAAAACAAGGTATTGATTTTTTCTCTTTGGATTGTGTTTTTGATGATGATTTGCAATTGTTTGT
>JAAEPL010000524.1 GCA_024232675.1 Planctomycetaceae bacterium | reverse complement strand
CGACAAGTCGTGCTGGGCTATATTGCGGGTGAACTCTTGTTGTTGATGTGAAAGTTAAGCCAGGGTGAAATGCGAAAGGTTTGCTAATTTGAACCCAGGGTTAATTTACTCCCCGCGGGTCATCAATGTGCTCGCTTCCGCCTTGGGCGTGGGTTACCTGACAGGTCGTGGGACAAGGCTCCACGCTTATCGAGGCTTGTTTGAGGATCGAAATCGCGGCTAGGTTTGCGAAGGGCCGAGAGGCCGCCTCATGGTTCACCGCTTTGAACAATTAGCTGCCCCGGGGTTGGTCGATTTTACGTTTTGAATTGTGAAGCTTTTGCTGCGGTTTCTGGCGCTTGGATCGTGTGATTCGAAAGTCACTTTTCCCTTAAAACGATCGCTGTCCAGAGTGCAGTTAGGAACGCGGGCAAGGGATTGCTGTCGTTCGATTAGGGTTCATGATCTGGCCACCTCGATCAAAAAGAGGCCCGAAAATCAGGCCGATCCCTTGGGTGATTCTGAGAGGCTGAAGATGTTTGTGAAAGGCGTGTAGGCCGGCGGCTATTTCTCACGCATCCTGTCCGAAGAAATACAGATGGTCTCTGCGGTGGGGGTTGCTGTCGCAGTCACTAGGTAATGGAATTGACACTGTTTTCTGTTATTCAACGTGGTGGGCGAGCGGAGCTGCCGCTTCAGGCCCCTCGACAGAATCTGGTCGAACGTAAACGGTTATCTGTATAAGCACGATCTCAAATGCTCTGTTTCACGAGCACCGATTTGACGGCGAGGGTTAGTCCCTTAGCCTGCAGGCGTCTTGCCGGGGGTTGAATTGCCGAACCCGGTGTCATGTCTAAACGGGAGCTTTGATTTTGGTAGCGAAGGCCGCTTCCACCAGCTCGTCGTGTTCGATACGGTGTGCCTTTTTGGATCCTGTCGAGGGACTGGCGGATTCCGGGCGTGTGATAAAGCTTGCGAACGGCCAGCGTCCAAAGAAAGAGCTGGAGAAGTTAATGCGAATGAAATTGCAGGCGCCCATATTGAGTGGTTCTTCTTGCACCCAAGTGACGGGGGTACCTTCGGGATACGCGGAAAGCGTTTCCTCCAGTTCCTGAAACGGAATGGGGTACAACTGTTCCAGTCTAACGATGGCCACGTTGTCAATTTTTCGTTGCTCGCGTTCTTTAAGCAGATCAACGGCAATCTTTCCCGTTGCCAAGATGATTTTGGCAGGGCTTTTCATTTCGGCGACGGCGGGATCGGGGAGCACGCGTTGGAAACGGCCTGTGGTGAATTGTTCGATATCGCAGGCGACCGTCGGTTCTCGTAACAAACTTTTGGGCGTCAGAACTACCAAGGGCTTCCGCCAAGGTCTTTTGACCTGTCTTCGGAGCAAGTGGAAGTAGTTGGCGGAGGTTGTCGGACAAGCGATTTGGAAATTGTGTTCTGCCGTCTGGGTTAGAAAGCGTTCGACTCGTGCACTGCAGTGCTCGGGTCCAGCGCCCTCAAATCCATGAGGTAGTAGCATTACCATGCCGCTGAGGCGTCGCCATTTGTCTTCGGCGCTGGTAATGAACTGATCGACAATGACTTGGGCCACATTGTAGAAGTCTCCAAATTGAGCTTCCCATATCACCAATGATTCCGGGCTATCCAAGCTGTAGCCGTATTCAAATCCCATAACGCCAGTTTCACTGAGCGGGCTATTGCTGATATCTACGTTAGCCTGATCGGTCGCCAAGTGATGAATGGGGGAGTAGACGTGTCCTGTCTCGCCGTCATGTAAGACTGCGTGTCGCTGGCTAAAGGTCCCTCGTTCACAATCTTGCCCGGTCATGCGAATGGGATGTCCCTCCACAGCGAGGGTCCCGAATGCAGCGAGTTCCGCACTGGCCCAATCGATGGGACGCGTGCCCTCTGCCATTTGCTTGCGGAGTTCAAAGACCCGCTTGAGCTTGCGATTCATGACGAAATCCGCGGGGAAATCCGTCAGCTTGGAGAGTGTAAAGGTAAGCTGGCCTGCCGCTACACCAGTATCCACTTCGTCATCTGTACGTTCGGGTCCGCCGTAATATGCTTGCCAATACCCACCCAATGTTTGGGTGTCGGATTGGTAACTGCGGGCCTTGGTGGATTCAAATTCCTGTTGTAGTTGGGATTCTCTTTGCTCGGCGATGGCATCGCCTTCCTCGCGAGAGACCTCCCCCAGTTTGGTGAGGTGGTCGAGGTAGCTCTCCCGAATGGTGACCCGATTATCGATCGTCTTGTACATGATAGGTTGCGTAAATCTCGGTTCGTCACTTTCGTTGTGACCGAGTCTGCGGTAGCAATACATGTCGACGACGACGTCGCGTTGGAAACGGTGCCGGAATTCCATAGCCAGTTCTACCACTTGGGCGACCGCTTCAGGATCTTCTCCGTTGACGTGGAAAATCGGAATTTGCAGCATCTTGGCCACATCGCTGGCGTAGGTCGTGCTGCGACCTTGGGCGGCAGTCGTGGTAAAACCGACTTGATTGTTGAGGATGACGTGTAGCGTGCCGCCGGTTTTGTAGCTGGGCAATTGGCTTAGATTTAAAGTCTCTTGGACAATACCTTCCCCGGCAAAAGCTGCATCGCCATGGATCAAAATCGTGGTGACCTTTTCATGCGTTGTGTCTTTAACGCGATCTTGTTTGGCTCGACAGCGACCCAAGGCGACCGTGTTCACGAATTCCAGGTGGCTGGGGTTGAAGCAAAGTGAAATGTGAATTTTTTTGCCTTCGGTGGTCACCCAGTCACTGCTGTGCCCCATGTGGTAAAGCACGTCGCCGCCGCCCCGATTTGCCTCAGGGTTAGGATCATCGAACGACCAAAAAATATGTTCGGCTCGTTTACCCATGATATTGGCAAGGACATTCAAGCGACCGCGATGGGCCATGCCCAAAACCACTTCTCGACATCCCTGTTTACCAGCTTTTTCTAGTGCCAGATCCAGTAGTGGGATCAGCGTCTCACCGCCTTCCAGGGAAAACGTCTTAGCCCCCATGAACTTTTTACGCATGAATTGTTCGAGGATTGTGGCATCGGTCAATCGAGTGAGGATTCTGAGTTGAGTCTCCCGACTCAATTGAATCCGATTCTGCGTGCTTTCCATGCGTTTTTGCAACCAATGGCGAACCGCAAAATCGTCGATGTGCATGAATTGCGCCCCGATCGAACGACAATACGTGGCTCTGAGACGTTGCACGATATCGCGCAAGGTCATAAAGTTTTCGCCCTGAATGGTACGGGCGGAAAAAGTCCGGTCTAAATCGCCGGGCAGCAAAGAGTAGGCTTCTAGGCTGAGTTCCCTATTCGTCGGGCGGGGGATACCTAGTGGGTCAATTTTGGCTTCCAGGTGACCGCGGACGCGAAAACCTCTTACCAACTGATCGACTCGATCTTGCAGTTGAGCTAAGGATTCGGCGCCTCGAGTAGCCGCTGAACCCACCACAGATCCACCTTCCTCGGCCTCAAAGGTGTCAAAATACTTGCGCCAATCAGGCGACAAGCCTTCAGGATCTTCAAGGTATTGTTGATAAAGCGATTCGACGTAATCGTGGCTAAAGACATTCATCCGGGCTGCGACCAATCACCGATAGCGAGGGGGTTGGCCATTCCTTTGGAAATTGATGAAGAATATTCAATGCTGACTTACAAATGACGGCAGCCGGATATCGACTGGGTCCGAACCTCGACCACTGAGAAGGTGGACCCGTTATGGCTCCCTCCGAAGCGGTTCCTGTTAATTGATTCTTGCAAAAAACCGCGCCTCGGAAAACGGACGTTCCCGTTAAATTGCAGGATATTCTGGGGAAAATCGATAAGTCAAAAACAATCTTGACAGGACACTTGCTGCCCTCATGTCGACGTGGCTGGCTCAGTTGGGTTGCCGAGCGGGCGACATGGACGTGATTTTAGCCAGAATGAACCCCCAGCAAAGTACCGACATCAATATTGCAAGGTCGGTTGCGGCGTCCCCAAATGCGTAGGTTCCATCCCATATTTGGCCGATTGCTTGGCGGGTCTGCCACATCGCTCCCATCCCCCCCAATAGCGCGACTCCGGTGGCGGCGTGCAGGGCCAGCGAGTTTGTATCGGGTTTCATGATTGCCAATGTGCCACAGCCAGCGATAACCGCACCCATCAATGCCGGGATGAGAGTAATTCGATATTCCAGCGGTTCTTGTATCTCTTCGTTTGCCGGCGGCGTGGCATCGTTTGTTTGGTTAAAAAATGCAGCCAAGCCGAATCCGAACAGGGCCAGACCGCATATTAAGGCGACGTATTTCAAAGTAAGGCTCCGTTATCTCGGCAAAATTAACGCGTGCAAACCGAAAAATTTGGTCGCTGGAACTTAGTAATGTACTTTCCACGGTCAATTTAACCCAATATCCTTAAATGGGAAGCGAATAGTCATCTGTTGCTCAAAGCGACCGAATTGCGTCACACTCTCTAATACGATTTTCCAATGTCTGAACAAAAACCATTCGATGGCTATCAAGCCTCATTTGAAGCACCCGGTGAACGTCGTGGAATGTCAGGATGTGCCAAAGTGGCACTCATTGTTGTTGTCCTTGGCTTTATCGCAGTGCTCGTTTCCTGCGTTGGCGGAGGGTACTACTTTTGGAATGGCGTCAAGCAAGACCCGCAACAGGTTCGCGAACTGGGTAATGACATCCTAGAGTGTCAATTCAGCGATGAATTAGACCCGTTGGTCGGTTTGGACTACTTTTTCGTCCGTTGTGCCATCTTTGGCGGGCCCGAAAAAGGCACGTTTATGCTTGTCGATTCTCAATTCGCTGACGCAAAAGAGATGGGCGATCAATTTGAGGAAGGGTTTGCTGGCGAATTCGAGTCGGGCCAGGAAGGTTCGGAGGGATTATCCGAAGAAACCAAAGTCATCGAAACGGAAAAAATAGAAGTCACTATCCAGGGGAAGAAGACGGAAATACAGTTTGACAAAGCTCAGGGTGTTGAGAGTGGCAAAACCTACTGGCAGTTTTTCGCTTTGCTGAAGGGGAAGCAGAATCCCACTTTTATGGCCGCTAAATTGCTCGAAGAAAACTACTCCAAAGAAAAGATCATCAGCGTACTGGAGGGGATCAAGTAGCTCAGTTTTGCCGCAATAGTCTAGCCGCAATAGTCTGGGCTTCCCCAATTTACTGGATCGCGGGGCGGTAGGGCGTCCGGTTGCCCAAAGGCATGTTCTAATTTACGATCAGCTGCATATTAACCGGTAAATTCCGTACCTTACCGGTTCTTCGACGTCACCAAGAACTGGAAGAGTCGATGCTAGTAGCCATCCCTCGTGAAAAAAATCCCGAAGAATGTCGCGTGGCTGCCACGCCAGCCTCTGTCAAAAAGATCATCGCCCTCGGGTATGACGTTTTGGTCGAAAAGGGCTGTGGTGAGCGTGCTAACTACCTGGACGATCAATACGCGGACGCTGGTGCTCAAGTGCAGAGTGACTCGCAAGCGGTCTGGGGTTCTGCCGATGTGATCCTCACTGTTGCTCCGCCTAGCACGGAAGATCTTGACCGCATCAAGTCAGGCGCCGTGTTGATCGGCTTTCTCTGGCCTGCCAAAAATAAAGACTTGCTGGACGCTTTGAAGACCCGCAATATTTCTGCTTTGGCGATGGATTGCGTGCCTCGAATTTCCCGCGCTCAAAAAATGGATGCCCTCAGCTCGATGGCCAACATTGCTGGGTACCGCGCGGTCATCGAAGCGGCAAACCACTTTGGCAGCTTTTTTACTGGTCAAATCACAGCAGCAGGAAAAGTCCCGCCGGCCAAGGTGTTGGTAATTGGAGCCGGCGTGGCCGGGCTTT
Source organism: Planctomycetaceae bacterium (assembly GCA_024232675.1). Taxonomy (GTDB): domain Bacteria; phylum Planctomycetota; class Planctomycetia; order Pirellulales; family Pirellulaceae; genus CAJQPP01. Next base: position 12,331 of record JAAEPL010000524.1, on the reverse strand, counting down.
CCGCCATCGGAACGGCCAAGGGTTTGGGAGCAATTGTGCGAGCTTTTGACACCCGGTTGGCCGTGAAGGATCAAGTCAAAAGTATGGGCGCCGATTTCCTCGAGTTGGAATTTGAAGAATCGGGTGAGGGTACCGGCGGTTATGCCAAAGTGATGAGCGATGAGTTTATTCGCGTAGAAATGGAGCTGTTCGCTCAACAGGCGAAAGAGGTCGACATCATCGTCACTACGGCGTTGATCCCCAATAAGCCAGCCCCCAAATTAGTGACCGCTGCGATGGTCGAATCCATGAAGCCGGGCAGTGTAATCGTCGATCTAGCGGCCGAAAATGGCGGTAATTGCGAGCTCACGCAACACGGGAAAGTAGTCCGCGAACACGACGTAACGATTATTGGCTTTAGTGACTTCCCCAGTCGACTGCCCACACAATCATCTGCGTTGTACGGCAATAATATCGTCAATTTGCTGACAGACATGACGCCTGAAAAGGATGGGCAGCTAAGTATTAACTTGGAAGACCAAGTGGTGCGAGGTGCTCTGGTAACCCACGACGGCGGCGTCACTTGGCCGCCTCCGCGGATCGAGCCTTCCCCAACCCCCAAGCCCCAACCTGAGGTGCCCACGGTTTCGCAAGAACCCGTGACCATTCCGGGCGAGCAGCGACCTGAACCATTCATGCAAAAATGGGGTATGACCCTGTTTGTGGGTGCCGCCATGCTGTTGATGCTGTGGCTGCTTGGGCAATTCGCGCCAAAGTCATTTATGCCTCAAATCACCGTTTTTGCGCTGGCCTGTTTCGTAGGCTGGCAGTTGGTGTGGAACGTTACCCCGGCGCTCCATACGCCCCTGATGAGCGTGACCAATGCGATCAGCGGGATTATTGTTTTAGGTGCGATCCTGCAAATGCAAGGAAGCTTTAAGTTGGCCACGGTCTTTGCCTTTGTTGCCGTGTTGTTGGCAACCATTAACATCGCCGGCGGTTTTTACGTAACTCAACGCATGCTGAGCATGTTTCGCAAACAGGATTAATTGATGTTTCAGGAATACTGTTTAGTTTTGGCGACTGACTCCGCCAATTACTCGCCTGCCGATCCCAATTATCTTGTGATCGCCTACCTCGTCGCTGCCATCTTATTTATTTTAAGTTTGGGCGGGTTGAGTCGTCATGAGTCGGCCCGAAAAGGCAATTTATGCGGGGTGCTAGGCATTTTGATTGCCATCGGTGCCACGCTATTTGTCGGAGTCGTGCCAGGTAGCGAAGCGGGCGATTGGATTAAACCATCCATATTACCTGCAATCTGGGCCGCGATCGTGATCGGGGCAGGCATTGGTGTCTTCGTCGCCCATCGAGTGCAAATGACCTCGATGCCCCAACTGGTGGCCATCCTGCATAGTTTCGTGGGTTTGGCTGCTGTGCTCGTAGGCCTCAGTAATCAATTGGACCCTACCCATATCTCCATGCCGCCAATTGACGTCAAAGAGGCGAGGATGGAGGAATGGATTCATAAGATTGAAATTTTCCTCGGTGTGTTCATTGGTGGTATTACCTTTACAGGCAGTATCGTCGCGTTTGGCAAATTGGACGGGCGGGTCTCCAGCAAACCGCTCACGATTCCCGGACGTCATTTATTTAATCTGGCGATGGTGCTCGTTTGTGTGGGTCTGGGGTATTGGTTTCTACAAACAGAAAATCCTGCGGAAAACATGTGGGCCTTGTATTTGATGACCGCCATTTCGTTCGTCGTGGGTGCCCATTTAGTATTGGCGATTGGTGGAGCTGATATGCCGGTGGTCGTTTCCATGTTGAACAGCTACAGCGGTTGGGCCGCTGCCGCGACGGGTTTCATGCTGAAAAATGATCTGCTGATCATCACTGGAGCTTTGGTGGGCAGCAGTGGTGCCATCCTCAGTTACATCATGTGTGCAGCCATGAATCGTTCCTTTATCAGCGTCATACTGGGTGGATTTGGTTCCGATGGCGGTGCTGCCCCGGCCCCCGCCAGCAGCGGCGAAAAATTAAGTTACAACGAAATGCAGGCGGAAGAAGTTGCCGAGAGTCTGAGAGATGCAAAAAACGTCGTTATCGTTCCCGGTTACGGCATGGCAGTCGCTCAAGCACAACATCCGATCCGCGAAATTTCGGAAGCCTTAAAGAAAAACGGAACCACTACTCGGTTTGCGATCCATCCTGTTGCGGGTCGATTGCCAGGGCACATGAACGTATTGTTGGCCGAGGCGCGGGTCCCCTACGATGTCGTTTTGGAGATGGATGAAATCAATGATGATTTTCCGGATACGGATGTGGTTTTGGTCGTCGGCGCCAACGACATTGTAAATCCGTCTGCCGAAACGGATCCCTCTAGCCCGATTTACGGTATGCCAGTTCTGCAAGCGTGGAAGGCGGCTCAGGTCGTGATTCTAAAACGCAGCATGGGGACGGGATATTCGGGCATCGATAATCCGCTTTTTTATAATGAAAACTCAGCCATGCTTTTTGGCGATGCGAAGTCCAGCGTGGATCAAATCTTGCAGAAACTCAAGTCGTAGACCGTCGTTTTCAGGCGACGCCTGCCGTTGGAAATTTATAGCTGAGAATGCCGCTCCAGGCCCGGAGCATGAGACGTGAATGGCGGTTGATGTGCATGTGGGTTTGAAAGTTGAGTCCCACGATCGAGCATTTTGAAAAGTTCAAATCGTTGCGAATTATCTCCTGTTTAGAATCGTGAAATATCTAGAATCGTGAAAAATTCCATTTCCAAACCTAGAATCTTGGTCGTTGAAGACCAAGAAGCAATGCGGAACCTGTTGGCCGATTATCTTGAACAAAATGAGTTCGAGGTCGTCACTTGCGGAGATGCCAGCGATGCCTTGGAGAAGCTGGGGATCGTCACGGAGGCCGGTGATTCCGAAAAACCATTTTCGTTTCCAGCTGATGGAAAGCCCGGACCAACGAACCCACAGAAATTAGGACCTTCCCATTTGTTTGATGTCGTTCTGACCGACGTCAAAATGCCAGGGATGAATGGGCTGAACCTCTGTAAAACCATCCATGAACATGATTCCCATTTACCCGTGATTGTGATGACGGCTTACGGGAGTATGGAGACCTCGATCGAAGCGTTGCGTTCCGGTGCTTTTGATTTTGTAACCAAGCCGGTTGAGTTGGAGTTGCTCAAAGTCTCGTTAGCTCGAGCGACTGAAAATAGTCTTCTGCGTCGCTACGTTCGGGAACTGGAAGAGGCCGCAGGAGACGACGCCTTTCACGAACTGATCGGTCAAAGCGAAGGCATGCAGCAACTCAAAGATCAGTTGTTGAGGATTGCGGATTCGAACGTTTCCGTCCTGCTAACCGGGGAAAGTGGTTCTGGTAAGGAGGTGGTGGCGCAGTCCCTGCATGCCTATGGACATCGATCAAAACAACCTTTTATTGCCGTGAATTGCGCAGCACTGCCCGATAGCCTTTTAGAAAGCGAATTGTTCGGGCATGTCAAAGGAGCGTTTACCGATGCTCGCGAAGATCGAGAAGGGTTATTCCTACAGGCGGATGGCGGCACTCTGTTTCTTGATGAAATTGGCGAAATGCCGTTGGAAATGCAGCCCAAGTTGTTGCGTGCGTTAGAAGAGAAGAAGATCCGGCCTGTCGGAGGATCGGAGACGTACAGTTTCGATGTTCGTTTGGTAACAGCAACCAACCGGGATCTATTATCGGAGGTTGAGGCTAAGAGGTTTCGCGAGGATCTTTACTATCGCATCAACGTTCTGGAAATTAGCATTCCGCCGTTGCGAACGCGTGGTACCGATGTGCTTTTGTTAGCCAGCTTTTTTCTTGATTTATTTGCCCGGCAAGCAAACAAGGAAATTGTGGGTTTAGAGGATCCCGCTGCAAAACGCCTGCTGGCGTACAATTGGCCAGGTAACGTCAGAGAATTGAGAAACACGATTGAAAGGGCCGTCGTGCTGGCTCGGCAAGATCAGATTACGACGGCCGAGTTACCTGATCGTATTCTCAATCACCAACAAAGTAAGTTGGTTTTGGGAGAAACCGATAACCAACCTCTCTTGCCGCTATCCGAAGTCGAAATGCAGTACATTCGGTACGCACTGCATCACACCAACGGGAACAAAACCGAGGCTGCAAAGATTCTGGGCTTGGATCGGAAAACGCTCTATCGCAAGCTCAAAGAAGAAGAGAATCCGCACGAAGAATAAACAGGGGTTTGCCACGACCCCGTTTATTCAGTGGTCCGACTGGTAAGCTGCCCTTTCTTATTCCCGTGGCAGCTCGATGATAAAGGTGGTGCCCTGCCCTGCACTCTCAAAGTGGATTTTTCCACCATGTTCTTCCACAATGCCGTGCACAATGGACAATCCGAGGCCAGTCCCAGCCCCCACTTCCTTGGTTGTAAAGAAGGGTTCAAAAATCTTCCGTTGATCGTCGCCCGTAATACCAGGTCCTTGGTCCGAAACGCTTAATACCCATTGGTCCTGACGCGTAACCAGCTCAACGCAAACAGCACTGCCGGCTGGCGTGGCATCGACGGCGTTGTCGATCAAGTTCATCATCACCTGTTGCATTTGATTAAAATCGAATTTTGCCATCGCCGGTTGCTCCGGTAGACGCATTTCAATCCGAATGTTCTGTGACCTTGCCATTGGGCCAATCAAGTCAACGGCCCGAACAATCACGTCTTTCAGGTCATTGTTGACCATGGACATGGGGCTGCGGCGGGCGAAGTCCATCAGTTTTTGGATGATACTCGATATGCGATCGGCTTCGGTTTTAATGGTTTGAGCATTGGCCTTTATCTTTTCCGCTGCCATGTTTGGATCGGCGATGATCATCGAGGCGCGGCCCGAAACGACATTCAAAGGAGTCCCCACTTCGTGGGCAAGCCCTGCCGCAAGTTGCCCTACTGTTTTTAATCGATCAGCGTGCCGTAACTGTTCCAGTGTTTTGATTTTTTGTTCCGACTTTTGCTGGATGGTGTCCTGCTGACTTTTTAATTTGCGGCACATTTGGTTTACAGCAACTGCCAGTTGTCCCAGTTCGTCTTTGGATTCGATGTGGAGGTCTTCTTCAAAATCCCCTTCCCCCACACGCTGCATCTTGTTGGTCAATTGACTTAAAGGTCTGGCGATCCAACGCACTCCGGCTGTCATCACCGCCGCAATTCCCAACAAAGCGGAGGCGCAAATCGTCAATAGCCCAAACAGCCAAATGCTGCGTGATTGTTCAAAGCCTGTCAGTTGAGATGACAGCTCAATAGCGCCCTTTTTTCCTTCCGACTCAATGGGGCAATAAGTCAGCAGGCTGTTAGTGCCATCCTCGCTTTCCTCCATTAGCGACATCGAATGGTCGCTTTCACGAAGCATGGGGATTTGCTCTTCGGCCAAGGGGCGGTATTTACCGGGCATGTTGTTTTCCAACCAAACCCAACGGACTTCAATGGCGTGAGGTGAGATGGTATGGACGACTTGTTGGAAATAGAAATTATCGCCCGTGCTAATTGCTTTCTTAAAGGAGTCCTGCTTACTCTCTGAATTAATCGACTCCGCAATTTGCTCGTGCCTCTCTCGTGCGTTTGCCAAGAACTGCCGGCTGGTGAAGTGGCTTGATATCGCCGTGACTGCCACAACAATCAAGACGAACAGTAGGATGAGTTTACCAGCAAGCTTCATCGTCGAATCTTTCAGTTAAATAGTTTGGCTGTACGTGTCTTCATACAGCAGTACAAGTTTAATGCCAAAGTCAGCTTTTTTTGTATGGCTATTATTCTCCGGGAAACCACTGAGAGTTTCTCATGGGGCTCGGGGCATTATGCCCCGCGTGGGGTAACGTGCCTCGCCTGCAGCTGGAAAACACGCTTTTTTGCAGGGGAAATTGAATTGGCACGGGGGTTGCTTCTCTGCTCGATCATCATTTTTTTTATCGGGGATAGCGATGATCGTAAAACTAAAAACTATTGATTCGTCTGTTGTTGAGTTCGATTCCACGAAAAGCCAACGTCTGAAAAAAGGCAGTGAGACAAGGTCGACACGCCTCTTGGATGATATCGATTTCGTAAAACGTGGAGCCGGCGCTACCCCGCTATTGAAACGCGAGGAAGAGCGACTTTTGGCAAGACAGATTCACTGTTATCGCAAAGCTTTTCAACGGTTGGCACTGCAGGAATCCGACGTGGTTGATTTCTTGGTCTCCTTGTTAAAGCAATGTGAAAACGGAAGTCTACGCGTTGATCGGATTTGTGAATTGTCAGCCAATGACAAAACCGTTAGGAAAAACCTTGAGGCGCGAATTCATGCAGCGATTCCAACACTAACGCATTTGTGTGAGCAATCCAAGAAATCGTTGAATAAAAAACAGCGACGCAGGGTACACCATCGCATTGTACGTTTGGTTGAGGAGTTGCGAATTCGACAACGATGTTTTGATCGTTCGCCATTTGTAAACCCTAAGGCCGATCAGCTTTTGGCTCAGTACAACGCGCACTGTCGCAACATGGCGCGGGCCAACATGCGACTCGTGATTTCGATCGCTAAAAAGATCTGTGGGAATTCCATGTGGGTTTCCGACATGATCCAGGAAGGAAATCGCGGGTTGATGCACGCAGTGGCGAAGTTTGATTACCAACGTGGGATTAAATTCTCCACCTACGCAACACCCTGGATTCGAAAAGCAATTCTCGAAGTATTACCCAATGCAGGGCGGAATATTCGCCTGCCGGAGAATATGCAACGAGTAAAGAAACGCTTCCTGCGGGAGGTGGTATCGAATCGAGGTATGGATAATGACGGATTGACGCATGAAGTAGATCGTTTTGCCAAGCACCGTAACGTCAGTGTTTGCGATGCCATGCGGCTGTGGGCGAGTTTTCAAGATACGGCTTCTTTAGACGTCGAATCGACAGGAACCTCCGATTACGGCTCGATGGCAAACCAGGTGGCTGATGACCAACGACAGGAACCGGTTGAATTAGCAGAGAGTATTGAGCGACGACACTTAATACAAAAGATGCTCAAATCGCTGGAGCAGACAGAAGAAACGGTGATCAGTCTGCGGTATGGGTTTCGTGACGGGGAAGGCAGATCGTTAGCAGAGGTCGGCCGCCAGATGAATATGACCCGCGACCGTGTACGGCAAATCGAAAAGGAAGCGTTCGACAAACTTGTCGGATTGAACGTAAGCAAATTATGGAAGGCAGAGGATCATGAACAAAAAAGAGCATCCTGAAATACAGTGGTTGGATTCGGTCTCTTTCCCGCAAAAGAATGCAGACATTCAATTCACCAGCCCCGTCCGAGAACGTGCGGTGGAAGAATTGGCGGAGTTGGTTCCTCAGCGGCGTTATGCGAAGCGTACTCACTCCAGAAAGTGGTGTTTCGCATGTATGGTAACGGGAGGGATTATTTTTGCCTTGATTTCTGCATTGGCTACCGCCAGTCAAGCGACAGCCAACGAGTTGGCTGATGTGGGAGTGAATCCAAAAAAACGTGTCGCCTGGGTAACCCCAGAAAAAGACAAACCAGCAAGCAATGCCACAGTGGGAATGAACGCTGCCAACGAGCAGGCAGCCGTCAACGCCGCTAAGTCCTTGTCGCAGGTCTTTCGTCTGGTATCCAAACGCGTTTTACCAACCGTGGTTGCGGTCGAAAATAACATGTCGGTGGAGAAACGCAATTTCGTAATACCGTCCAATTCGGCTCAAGGGGGAACTAGCGGCCCAGCATTTTCCGGCAACGGAGTGGGACCTGGTCCCACGCCATCCGCACCGGGTTGGAGTATGCCGGGCGCGATGGGGGTTGGCTCCGGTGTGATCATTGATCCAGCTGGGCTGATATTAACTAACAATCACGTCGTGCGTGGAGATGGTGAAATCACCATTCGACTACAAGATGGTCGTGAGTTCATTGCCAACAAGGTGTTTACGGATCCAAAAACAGATATCGCCGTGGTTAAGGTGAGTCCCGATAAACCCTTGCCGGCAGCCATTATTGGTGACAGCGACCAAGCCCAAGTCGGTGACTGGGTCTTGGCTTTAGGGCAACCTTTTGGCTTGGAAAGTACGGTGACAGCCGGAATTATCTCGGCCAAGAGTCGCGCGATGGGGATTACCGATCGCGAAGACTTTATCCAAACGGATGCAGCGATCAATCCAGGAAACAGTGGGGGGCCCCTTGTTAATCTGGACGGTCATGTCGTGGGGATTAATACTGCAATCTCATCGCGAGGCGGCGGTAATGATGGTGTCGGATTCGCCGTGCCCGTGAACTTAGCCAAATGGGTGGCGGATGAACTGATCGACGACGGTGTCGTGCAACGTGCCTACTTGGGTGTGGGGATTAAGGCCATCAATCAACAGATTGCTGATCAGCTTAATATTGAACCTCGCTGTGGTTTGTTAGTTACGAATATCGTGAATGGTTCTCCGGCGGATGTCGCCGGGATGCGTGAAGGGGATGTTGTTCTGGAATTTGCTAATCAAGCGGTTCGGTCACCCAGTAGGTTGCAAACTTTAGTGGAACGCAGCAAGATTGGCACGCGCCACAACGTCAAGTTATTACGGCAAGGACAAACGATTGAGGTAAGTTATCTGGCAGGCAAAAGTGAAATGGCCAAAACCGAAGATGCTCTCAACGCAGAGGCTAATTCACCGATTGCTTATGAACAACTCGGGCTGGTAATTGATAACCTCAATGCCGACGTTGCTAACGATTTGCGAATCAAGGGCGTCCGTGGTGTGGTAATCATGGGGGTTCGAGGCGGCAGTCCGGCAGAGCGTGCGGGTCTGAAACCTGGCATGGTTATCCAGCAGGTCAATCGAGTGCCAATTGCATCCCAAGATGGTTTTCAACAGCAGCTGATGAAAAGCAATCCACGAGCAGGGATTGGGTTGCTGGTTTATTCTTCTGCAGGATCGGGGTACACAGTATTGCGACCTTAGAAAACCAAAGCTTGGAAACCCAAAGCAAAAAGCCGTTGACGATACCGTCAACGGCTTTGTTTTTTTAAAGGTGTCCTCAAGAGAACAGCAAGGCAGTTATGAAGCGTGCTCGCTCTAAGAACTGCTTAACCGTCCTTCTTGTTGTCGTTCGACTTCGATTTGGGATTGCCTTTCGATTTACCTTTTTTGTCTGCGTCGCGGCTTCGGCGAGGCGTGCGTGCAAGTTCGACCTTGACGGTCATTTCCTTGTCTCCTCGCATGATCACGATGTCGATCGAGCTGCCGGGCCGGTTTTTGGTCAGCAGTGCGGTCAGCTCAGCGGCATCGTTTACTTCTTCACCAGCGATGGTCAGAACGACATCGCCAGCTTTGAGGCCTGCCGCTGCGGCCGGTGCACCGTCGGGAGCTTCCTCGATACGAGGGCCTCTTTCGTCAGCTTCGTAATCCAGGCGGACCCCCAAGTAAGAGGGGCGACGCGTGCGACGACGGTTGTTTTCAATACGTACGAATTTAGGCCGTGTTTCTGCATCGGCCAAGCCTCGCAGCAGTCTCTCGGTGTAATCGACCACGCGATTGGCGCCTTCGATATTGAGAGTTTCGTAATCGTCTTCCGGCGTGTGGTAGATATTTGTTAAGCCGGTATGCAGGAACATGACAGGAATATCTTTGCGAGCAAATGCCATATGATCACTACCTGCAGAGGCGCTGGGAACCTTGTTGAGATCCAGCCCATCGGTGTTTGCGTTGTCGCAAATCTCACCAAAGTTATCGCCCGTGCCAGCTCCAAAGATCGTCAATTTGGCGTCACGTAAACGACCGATCATGTCGTAATTGACCATTGCCACGGTCTTGTCTAGTGGGTAGAGCGGATCCTGTTCCACGTAATGGAAACTTCCTAGCAATCCTCTTTCTTCCCCGCTGAAAGCAATGAACACCAGGCGGCGTCCCGGTTTTTTGTCAGCGTTAGCAAAACGTCGTGCGAGTTCTACAAGTCCTGCAGTACCCGTTGCGTTGTCATCAGCTCCGTTGTGGACTTCTCGGCGACCGGGTGCGTTTGATCCATAGCCCCCATAACCTAGGTGATCGTAGTGACCGCCAATGATGATGGTCTCATCCGCATTCGGGCCTTCGCCCTCCACGACGCCAACGATATTGGATGTCACCACGCTTTTACGAGAAAATTCCGTGGAACCGTTGACGGTTACGCCTTCAAGTTCCTGAGAGATCGGCTCAAGGTTTCCGTCGATCGTCGCTTCAATCGCATCCAGGCTATCTAGCTTTTCTCCGGGCGGAGATGTGAGAGGTGCTTTTGCAAGAAGCTTGTCCATGACTTCCCGTTTTACATGGAAGAAGGGAATCGTTTCATCGACTCGTCCAAACTGGCTCGGTTGAGCAAGTTCGTCCGTTTCGGAGTCGGCAACGCGGACCCCATCGTTTACCAGAATCAAGCCGACAGCGCCAGCGTCTTTTGCCAGTTGCAGTTTGCGAGAAATGGAAGCGTGTGACGAGTTTTCGGTACCAGCAAAAACACTGTTGGGATTTTTCTGCTGAGGTTCCATTCGGATGACCACAACGACTTTTCCTTCGCAATCGAGATCTTTGAAGTCATCGTAGTTTTCATCGTCAGCGGTGATACCGTACCCCGCAAATACGAGTTTTGCATTCTCGATTTTGCCGCTGCCACCCGTCATCATTGGCTGGAATTGACTATCCAGTTCCACAATCATGTCTTCACCGCCACCGGTGAACTTTAAGCCGGTCTTTTCCTTATCCGTCACAGTGCCCATGTTGACTTCAAAGTCTTGGCGGTAGCCACCATTTTCGGCTCCACCGGGGACATTAAATTCTTTCCACGTGTCGATAATGTAATCGGCAGCCAATTCAATGCCCTTGGTGCCGGGTTCTCGGCCCTCCAGTTCGTCGGATGCCAAGTATTTGATATCAAAATCAAGTCGTTCTTGGGGTGTTGCGTCTGTCTGTGCATTTGCTTGGTTGGCCCAGCAGCCAAACAAAATCAAAGCCAAATATGACACACGGGGTAAGGTAATTTTCACTCGGAGCCTCCTACACAAACCCGCCTGATCAGGTTTGCGATAGTCTTTGTTAATAGGAAAAAAGATGAATGCCCGGTATCGGGAAGACGGAATGTTGTTTGTTTCGCTTAAATATCCTCGCTCAGCGTGCGGATTTTACGATTCCAATACGCGATCGAGAGTGGAAATCCTCCGCCCCAGCCGCGTGGGCTGTTGGCGAAGCACTCTAATCTAACAATTGGGAAACGCGGCGTCACCGAGCAAAGCACCCGTAAAATCGATTTTCCAACGGGTTTCGGGCAATGTTACCACCCAAACGAAGGCCTTGTGCAAGTACTGTCTACTTACAGCGTGGTTTCTCGCGGAATCTTCCCAGATGTCAGTTTTGCCAAATTTTTACGGACTTTGCCAGTCAGGCAGTTGGGGAAAGCTCGCTTCAAAATGACTTCAAAGATCAGCAATCGCCGTGTAAACTCAGGGTCTCGTTTTTGACAATGAACCGCTGAACTCGAGAGATCGCCCAAAAGGCAAGTCGCAGCGTGTGGTGGAAGCGTGCACCTTAAAAAGTCACGGTAGACCGCAGTCTTGGCGCTTAGGGTCTACCGTCCCGGAGCCGTCGGAATTATGTTTGCGACCATGGTTTGGCTGAAGTTGTCCTGCAAATCTATCCTCGACGGCCCCGTTGTGGCCGGAGATGACGCGGAATTGCCAGACAACCCATTGATTTCTCACATCCCAAAATGGCTGGGTCTTCCCATAAAACGGAGGCAGGTAGCTCAATGAATGAACAAGCACAAATGACGTATAACAAATTGGAACTTTTGAAACTGATGTACCTCAGTCGTGAAGGCGATCGCCGTGAAGGCGTTCTGCACCGACAGAGTAAGGGTTGGTTTCAGGTGGCTGGTATGGGGCACGAGGCGATGGCCGTCATCCCCATGCTGATGGAAGACGACGATTATCTTTTCCCTTACTATCGCGATCGTGCGATGGTTTTATCTCGCGGTGTCAGTAACGCAGAATTGGCTACGGTTTATTTTGCCAAACGTGGCAGTAGCAGTGGCGGTAGACAAATGCCCGGCCACTACTCGCATCGCGAAAGGAATGTCTGGTCGGTTCCCACCCCCACGGGTGCTAACGCATTACCGGCATGCGGTGTCGCATGGTCAATGCAATTGAAAGGCACCAAGAATTTAGCCATTGCGACTGTTGGGGATGCCGCATCGAGGCAAGGTGAATTCTACGAAGCGATCTCTTTTGCCGTCGAACGCAATTTACCCGTCGTGTTTATCGTGGAAGATAATCAGTACGGTATCAGCACCAATACGATGCGTTTTAATCCCTTTCGATTGGGGAT